>JAQVIB010000053.1 GCA_028695945.1 Lachnospiraceae bacterium | reverse complement strand
TTGTTAGAATTTCGCAGATAGAATCAAGGTTGTTGGATTTAGAGGGTGTAGTTGATATTTATGATACCACTATTAATGGAAGTTCTTCAAACTATACTGTGGATAGAAATTCAATTGCAGTAAGGGCGAATATCAGTGGCAGAGATTGAAAGCTATTATCCTGATATTTTAAAGGAAGTAAGAGACTTTCAAGGACTGGCGGTCGGTGAAAATCCTGAAATGGAACTGATATATAATGCTGTTGAGGACGTTTTAGACCAACAGTTTATCAGCACTGCTAAAAACTACGGTGTGGCTAGGCTTGAGAAAATTGTGGGCATTGCCTCAAAGGCAACAGATACCTTGGAGGAACGAAGGTTTAGGCTATTGGCGAAATACAACGAAGATGTACCTTATACGGTTCCTAAGTTGAATGAATTGCTTACCACTTTATGCGGTGCGGGCGGTTATGTTTTGGAGATTAACAACGGTGATTTCACATTAAAAGTAAAAGTTGCCCTTACTAGCAAGAAAAATAAAGATGCTGTTTCGGAATTATTGGAAAGGGTTGCTCCTATGAACATGTTGTTAGGTGTAGAGCTGATGTACAACCAATGGCATATGGTAACAGGGCTTACATGGGGCAGTGCAAAGAGTATTATGTGGAAAGATTTAAGGGAAGAGGTGATAAATGTTGGCTAGTTACACAAGCAATTACAATTTAAAAAAGCCAGAGGGTACGGATTTTATTAACGTGCAGGATTTAAACGACAATGCAGACATAATTGACAGGGAAATAAAAGCCGCCGCAGGTTCTGGTATGGCAAAGGTGACAGGGGCAAAAGTTGGAAATATGCCTCGGTTTACGGCTGACGGCGGAATTGAGGACAGCGGAATTAAATTCAGTATCTACAACGGCGGTCTTAGGGTGACCTATGACAATGGATTATAGAAGAGGTGATGAGAAATGGCACAGGTAAATATTGATGTGGCAAAAGAGGCAAGTGTGCAAGGAGTTAATACAAAAGTTGGTACATCCAGTGATACTGCAAGCAATACACCAACAACGATTTTTGCAGGAATTAAAGGGTTAATTTCCTGGTTTACAAGTGTGTGGACGGCGGCAAGGGCAACAAAGCTTGACAGTATTCAAACAACATTAAATACACCAGACGGAAATACGTTAGGAGCATGGTTAAATTACATGCAAAGTACAAGTCAATCATCGGTTAACCTTTTAAATGATGGAAGCTACGGATTGAATGCTATAAAAACAAGTTTAGCAGGTGGCGTATTTATTATTAAAAGCATACAAAGGTTACATGTAAGTTATGGTGATAGAACATTATATATTGCAACAGTTAACCCAAGTAAAACTATTGTTTTAATAAGTGGCGGTTATGATAGTGGTTCTGGTTTAAAAGTTCCTTATATGGAGGGTTTGGCGGCTAATTATGTAACCCTCACTGAATTGGGAAGGGCTTCTATTCAAGTTGTGGAATTTTATTAAGGGGTGAATTTAATGTTTAGATATGCACAGATAAACGAAGAGGGTATTGTTGTTAGTGACAGCTATTTAAGCGGTGAAGTTATAGCTAAAAACATGATTGCTATTGCGGAAGATTTCGACCTTAACAACAAGAAGTATGTTGATGGTAAATGGGTGGAATGTACCCCAGAGCCTATTGCACAAGTGCTGACAGAACAGGAAAAAACAGCATTGGAAACAGCATTAAACATTGAATATTTAGTATGTTTGGCAGACATGGAAGGTTAAGGAGGAGAAGAAAATGACGTTTACAAGAATTAAAAAACTGATTGAAAATGGTGCATATATAAAGGAAGATATGCAGAACAAGTTGGATGTATTTTTAATGGCTAGTAGAATTACCCAAGAGCAATACGTCCAACTTGTTGCATTAATGGTATAAACATTAAGGCAATTTTTTAGAAACAGCTATAAAAGAAAATGCTGTTAAGAGGGATGCTGTTATAAATCCAACGGCCTCTATTCCAAACAAACCCTTCTACAGACCAAGGATTAACAAAAATTGGGTAGAACCAAAAAGTTCTGCCATACCACGTCCAAATAAAAGTAAAACGGTTAAGGCAACTTCTAAACTTACGACCAAAATTGTTGGTTCTTAAAAAATTTCCGTATTGCACATTAAATTCCCGTGAGTCTGGGGTTGGCAGAACCATTCCTCTTGGCAATTGTGGTGTTGTGTAAGGAGGTGGCGTGGTTGGTGGTCGCCTTAACGGTTGTTGCTGTTGTGGTTGTGAAGGTCGTGAAGGTCGTGTTGGCGGAACAAGCAATCCAGGAATGCAAGGAAGTCCTGGACGGATAAGTTGACCAGGAGGAATTAAGGGTATTTGTGAAAGATAGAGGTCTTCATTAGAAGGATTGTTATTTGATAATTCTAATTCTTTGTATTCAAGGTTTTCAGAATTAGAGCTAGTGAAATTTTCGTTATCCATGATATATTCCTTTCAAAAACAGTGTTTATTTTAATGTATGTTTTGTAAAAGAAAATGTACCGTTGTATACATATATTAGTTTATTGGATATGTGAAAGATTGTATTAAAACAAAGCTATTTTATAGTTTAGTAAGGAGAATTATGGAGCAATATTTAAAAAAGTTATTTCAAGTAGATTTATTATTTTTAGTTTCAGGGTTAGGAACATTTTTATATAAGTTTTTATTTCCGCAAAGGCAGTATTTTTATGGTGCGGCAGCAGTTTTAGTGATTATGATTTTGGACTTAGGAACAAAATTATTTTCGCTTTCCAGACAAGGTGGCGGAATTAAGGCAGCTTTGGTTACCCACAAAATTTCCAGCAGTGCCTTTGCAAGAGGAACTACCGACAAGCTATTGGTATATGGCATAATGCTAATAATTTGCGGTTGTGCATACAGGCTTACGGTGATTGATATAATTGCCATTTGGTTTACACAATTGGTTTACACCCTTATGTTTTTAAGGGATTTATTATCTATACTTGAAAACTTAAATGATGCAGGAGTAGGCGGTTTAAAGATTTTTAAAAGTGCAGTGGAAAAGAAAATGAGTGAATATACAGATGATTACAAGGAGCATGATGATAAATGAAATTCAGTTGGGATATATTTGCAATTAAAGTTACAAGCCGTAAGTTTTGGGTGGCATTAGCAGGGTTGGCAACTTCCATTATGGCATTTATGCAGTGCGACAGCAACACCATTGTACAGGTTACGGCTATTATTGGTGCGTTAGGGTCTGTAGTGGGTTATCTTATTGCCAACGGGTTAACGGAGGACGTTGACAATTCAACTTCACAAACAGCTAAAGAAGAAACAAAATAATATTTTTTTATTCCACCGCTAAGGGTGCTTTTTTTAATTGACGAAATGGAGGTAATCATGGAGAAAAAAATATTCCCTGCCAGCAGTGATAACTACACAAAAGGCAGAAAGGAAAGTGTTAAATTTATTGTTTTACATTACACCGCCAATGATGGAGACACAGCAAAAGGAAACTGCAAATATTTTGCAACCTTGGGGCGAAACGCTTCGGCACACTATTTTGTAGATGAAAACGGTGTTTACCAATCTGTGGCGGACGGTGACACAGCATGGTCGGTTGGGGCAAGCAGTTATATTCACAGGGTGTGCAGAAACAACAACAGTATTTCCGTTGAAATGTGCAGCAAAAAGGATTTAACCGGGAATTACTACATAAAAGAAAAGACCGTTAGCAATGCGGTTGAATTAGTGAAGGAATTAATGAAAAAACACCATGTGACAATAGCAAATGTGCTAAGGCATTATGACGTTACAGGCAAAAAGTGCCCAGAGCCTTTTGTAAGGGATATAGCACAGTGGACGGAATTTAAAAGGAGATTGGAGGCGGAAGAAATGGATAAGGTTGATGTAAAAATTAATGTTAATGGTGTTACAAAAGCCATTAAGGGATTCAATGTGGAAGGAACCAACTATGTTACTATTCGGGATTTGTGCGGATTGCTTGGAGTTCAGGTTAATTACGACAGCATAAGCAAAACGGTGGTTTTAAGTAAATAAGGAGAAATTTAAAAGCCCTAAGAAGTAAAATTCTTAGGGCGAATTTTTTTGTTTTAAAATTTAACTATACATTCCGTTTTGGGACATATAGTTATATATCTTTTCTCCGTGCTGTTGTTCTTCTTTTTGGATGTGATTAAGAGCATCTCTAATATTCGTATCTTTAAATTCAAAAATACAAGTATTATAAGTGGAAGAAACATGTTTTTCAGATGATAATGAATCGGTACATAGGAAGCTGTCATCCTGTTTATTTTGGTTATTATCAATGGCAGTATAGGTGGCGGTAAAGGTTAATGTATTATTACTGTTTCCGCCTCCGCCAGATTGCATTGATGGAACGGTACCATTCATAATCTGATTGATGGTATCAAGATGTTGAGTTTCTTTTTGACCTATTTGTGTAAAAAGATTTTTTAGCTGTTCATCATGTGCTTCGGTGGAATATTTGTTATATTTTTCCACACAAATTTGTTCTTGTTCCTTCAAGTCTTTTAATAATGATGTTTCTTTTTGTGTTAATTGCATATATTTACACCTCCGCTTTTAATATGGGCATATTACATTTAATTATTCAATATTTAGATATTTTTAACATCCAAAAAGCATGGGAAATGCCTCTCAAATTCAATATAATGTCATATTTTATAAAATAATTGTTAATTATGCCTATGGAATATTAGAGAATACAGTGATATTGTAAATAAATGGGATTAAAGGTAAAAGAAAATAACTACTGATTTTAAGGAGATTATGCAATGAAAAACAAGTCTACGGGTTTATTGGGTATTATTTTTGGAGGGTTGTTTTTATCTTTTGAAATATATTTTTTAACAGTAATTAAGTTTATAGATAAATCCAGTGGCAGTTGGAATGTAAATGCATGGGCATATGTAAACGAGTCACCATGTGAAATTGCTTTACTTATTACTGTTGCAGTAATATTTTTCTCTTTATACATTTTTTTTGCAAGCAATGACAGTGAAAAATAAATTGATAACTAATATTTAATGAGGTGATTAAATGCTGAAAAAGGCATTAAAAAATGCAATTGCTCCAGGCATAGGCGGAACATTAGGAGGAGTAGTATTGCCTAAAATACTTTTTAGTGAAAGATATAACGCAACATATCCGAATATCGTTAAACATGTATTGTTTAGGTTTGTTGTTGTGTATATCTCATGTTTTTTAGTTAGCTTATTTATATTATGGTTTAAAGAAAAAAGCCAAGATAAAATATAATATTTTGAGGGATTATTGGATTTAGGAGGGTTATTATGAAGTTTAAAAAATTAGGTGTTATACTTGCGGCGTGCTCCTTACTTTTGCAGGTACCTGTTTTTGCAGGGGAAGTTCAAGGAGAAAACAGTAGTAACGTTGGAATTTATGTGAATGGTGGACTAAAAATTGAGTATAAAAGTCCTTGCTTTATAAAAAATGGAGTGGTTTATGCACCATTAAGAGAAACCATTGAAAATTATGGTGGTACAATAGAATACAAAAAACCTAACATAATTATCATTTTTAGTTTCCGAATAATAGAGATGAACCCTTCAATAATAGAGATGAACCCTACCAAAAAGGAGTTTACTATAAATGGATTAGAAAAATCCTTTGAGCATATGCCGGAAATAGTAAATGGGGTAACCTATATGTCCATTGAGGACATAAATAGTATTGACAACAACTATTATAAGATAGAAAACAAAATAGGTGAAGATGGGGAACACAAAGTTTTTTTGAGGATGGAAAACATAAGTAAAAAACCAAAAGCTAGTATGGATAATGATTATTCTTTTGATTTAAAACTTTTGAAGGAGTTTTCCAAAAACGACAATAGTGTGGTTTCGCCTATAAGTTTAAAAGTTGTGTTGGCTATGACTGCAAACGGAACAACAGGGGAAACAAAAAAACAGATTTTGGATGTTTTAAATATTAAAGATTTGAATGACTTTAATAATAAGATTAAATACGCCGATAAGGGACGGTATAACAGTGCTAAATGGGTTACTTCAAATTCTATTTGGGCAAACGAAGAACTTTTACCAGAGGGTGTTACATGGAACAATGACTTTACAAATATTCTTAAAGAAAATTACTATGGAGTTTCTGACAGCATTAAGGGCAGTAGTGATATTGACAAGATAAACAGTTGGATTAGCAATAACACAAACGGGTTAATTAGAGACGCTGTTAAGGAAACTAATTTCGAGTTAATGCTTATGAATACTTCTTATTTTAAAGGTTCATGGGTTAATGCTTTTAATGAGAGAAATACAAAAAAAGGTACTTTTTACAATAAAGATGGTTCTGAAGCTTATGCTGACTTTATGGGTCGAACTGAAATGAATTATTTTTATGAAGAAGAAGGCTTAAAAGCCTTAACCATGGAATATGGTGACATTTGCTATGAATATACTCCTTACGATATGACATTTATTATGACAGATAAAGAGATTGACAGCGAAACATTAAACAGAATTTTCAAATATCAAGATAAAATGGAGGTAAATGTTAAACTTCCCAAATTCAAAATTGAAAATGGAGAGGATTGCATACAGATGTTAAAGAATATGGGAATTGAGGACTTATTCGATGCTTCTAAAGCAGACTTAACGCCAATGGTAAATGAAGCTGGCTATTATATTGATAAAGTAGTTCAAAATGCTGTTATAAGCATTGATGAAAAAGGAACAGAGGCAGCAGCCTTGTCAACCGATTCTGCCACCAGAGGAGTGCATGAGGAAATTCCACCAGAATTTATTGCAGACCATCCATTTTATTTCTTTTTAAGAAACAACCAAACAGGAGATATCCTTTTTGAAGGGTACTTTTCTTCGGCAGAGTAAAGCCACGGTAAGAATAACATGAGGAGTGATTATAATGAAATTAAAAAGACTAGGCGTTATACTTGCGGCGTGTTCCTTGCTTTTGCAAGTGCCAGTTTTTGCAGGTGAGATTCAAGTTGAAAATAGTAATAACGTTGGAATTTATATAAATGGCGGGAAAAAATTAGAGTATAAAAATCCTTGTTTTATGAAAAATGGAGCGGTTTATGTTCCGTTAAGAGAAATTATAGAAAGCAGTGGCGGTTCAATAGAATACAAAAAACCTAACATCGTTATTCATTTTGGTTTTCGCACAATTGGGATGAACCCTAACAAAAAGGAGGTTACTATAAATGGTGTAGAATTTTCTTTAGAGTATATGCCGGAATTAGTAAATGGTGTAACTTACATAGAAATCAGCGATAGCAATATGATTAACAATGGCTTTTACCTGATAGAAAATGAAATCGGGGTAGATGGTGAGTACAGAGTTCTGATGAGAAAGGAAGAAAGAAGTGCCGAGCAAAAAGCAAATGTTGAGAAGGATTATTCTTTTGAGCTAGAACTTTTAAATAAATCTTCCAAAGACCAAAACAGTGTTGTTTCACCAATAAGTTTGAAGATTGCATTGGCGATGGCTGCAAACGGAGCCACAGGGGGAACACAAAAACAGATTTTGGATGCCTTGAAAATAAATGATTTGAATGATTTTAATGAAAAGATTAAAAACGCTGATAAAAAACAGTACGAAACTGCAAAATGGACATCCGCTAATTCTATTTGGGCAAACGAAGAAATTTTACCAAAGGGCATTACATGGAATAAGGATTTTACCAATATTGTTAAAGAGAAGTATAACGGAGTCTCTGAGAGCATTAAAGGCAACAGTGAAATTATTAAAATGAATAATTGGATTAGTGACAACACAAACGGTTTAATAACTGATGGAATTAAAGAAACAAATTTTGAGTTAATGCTTATGAATGCCTCTTATTTTAAGGGCAAATGGGCAAACGATTTTGATGAAATAGATACAAAACCAAATACATTTTTTAATAAGAATGGCTCTAAAACTACGACTGACTTTATGAGCCAGACAGAAACTAATTTCTTTTATGAAGAAAATGGTTTAAAAGCACTAACAATGGAATATGGCAAGGCTGCCTACGAAAAAACTCCTTACGATATGACCTTCATTATGACGGATAAAGATTTAGATAGTGAAACATTAAATAGAATTTTTAATTACCAGGACAAAATGGCAGTGCAGGTTAGACTTCCAAAATTTAAAATTAAAAATGAAGCAGATTGTATGGCAGTTTTAAAGAAAATGGGAATTGACGATTTATTTGATAAAGAAAAAGCAGATTTATCATCCATGGTAAATGACACTGGATATTATGTTAATAAAATTGTTCAAAATGCAGTAATAAGTATTGATGAAAAAGGCACAGAAGCGGCAGCCGAGACACATATATCTTTTGTAGAACAAGGTGATAGGATTAAAATTCCGGCAGAATTTATTGCAGACCATCCATTTTACTTTCTTTTAAGAAACAACCAGACTGGAGATATTCTGTTTGAAGGTTACTTTTCTTCGGCAGAGTAGTATAGTTAAAAAAACATATATTTTATAGGTTTATGGGATTTTAAAGGGAATGTACTGGAATTAATACAATTTACTATTAAATTTATTAAAATCCGTTGACATTTTAAGAAAGTTGTGGCAATCTACAATATAAGATGTTTTGTATAGAATATTGATGAATATTTTAAAGTCCTCTCAGCGTCGAAAGGAAATTTGACAACAAGGGGACTTTTTGTTTTTTGTATACTAAGGGGCAGAAAACACAGTTAAATTAAAGCTGTTTTCTAATAAATTTAAACTATATAAGGGGGATAATTAGAATGAAAAAGTTTTTAAGTTTAGCAATGGTAGCAATGATGGCTGTTTCTATGACTGCATGTGCAAGCAAAACACAGACACCAGCAAGTACTCCAGCGGAAACACCAGCAGCAGAGGGTACAAGTGAGGGAACTTTTAAAATTGGTGGTATTGGACCGATTACAGGCGGTGCGGCTGTTTATGGTCTTGGCGTTATGAATGGTGCACAACTTGCTGTTGATGAAATTAACGCAGCAGGCGGTATCAACGGAAGCCAGATTGAATTTAATTTCCAGGATGACGAGCATGACGCAGAAAAATCTGTTAACGCTTACAACGCATTAAAGGATTGGGGTATGCAGGCACTTATGGGTACTGTTACAAGCACACCTTGTATTGCAGTAGCTGATAAAACAGCTGCAGACAACATGTTCCAAATTACACCATCAGGTTCAGCTGTTCCTTGTATTGCAAATGACAACGCTTTCCGTGTCTGCTTCTCAGACCCAGACCAGGGTGCTGCATCTGCAAAGTACATTGGCGAAAACAAGATTGCAACAAAGGTTGCTGTAATTTACGATAGTTCAGATGTTTATTCTTCAGGAATTTATGAAAAATTTGCTGCAGAAGCACCAAATCAGGGTATTGAAATTGTAGCTGCAGAAGCTTTTACTGCTGACAGCAAAACAGACTTCTCTGTTCAGCTTCAAAAAGCAAAATCAGCAGGGGCTGAAATGGTATTTTTACCAATTTACTACACAGAAGCTTCATTAATTCTTGCACAGTCAGCTTCACTTGATTTTGCACCAATTTTCTTTGGCTGTGACGGTCTTGACGGTATTCTTAATGTTGAAAAATTTGACACAAAACTTGCAGAGGGCGTAATGCTTCTTACACCATTTGCCGCAGATGCACAGGATGACCTTACAAAGAAATTTGTAGAGGCTTACAAAGCAGCATACAACGATACACCAAACCAGTTTGCAGCTGATGCTTACGATGCTATTTATGCAATTAAAGCAGCTATGGAAGATGCAAAAGTAACACCAGACATGAATGTATCTGACATTTGTGAAGCAATGAAGGCTTCTATGGTTAAGATTTCAATTGATGGTCTTACAGGTGCTGGCATGACATGGAACGCAAGCGGCGAGCCAAACAAAGAGCCAAAGGCTGTTAAGATTCAAAACGGTGCATACACAGCTATGTAACTAATGAAACACTGGTTAATTGTTTAAATCAGTATTTTAAATTCTGTTTTGCAAATAACAAAACGGTGCTTTTATTACGAAAGCAATTGCGGAGGGTTGTCTGTGGACAGCCCTCCTGTTTAGTTTTAGGCAAAGGTAATACCTTTAGTATTGGTAGTAGTGCACCACTGATTGGATTATATTGGTATTTTGTGCCTTGGGGTAAAAAATTTATACATTGGCTAAAGCAATGTGTAATTAAAACATTAGGAAAGGTGTGTTGGTATGGAGTTTATTTCGTATTTAATTAATGGTATAAGCCTTGGCAGTGTATATGCTATTATTGCCCTTGGGTATACCATGGTTTACGGTATTGCAAAGATGTTAAATTTCGCCCATGGCGATATTATTATGGTAGGAGGGTTTGCGGTATTTATATGCGTAAACAGTTTAGGGCTTCCTCCTATTGTTGGTATTTTGCTTGCAGTTATTATATGTACCGCACTTGGTGTAACAATTGAGAGGGTTGCATATAGGTCACTTAGAGGAGCTTCCCCTTTGGCTGTACTTATTAC
>JAQVIB010000226.1 GCA_028695945.1 Lachnospiraceae bacterium | reverse complement strand
AGAACACCACTTATTATTTCAGGAAGCGGCTCAAAAAGCACGCACCTTTATGAAGTGGCGGATTCTTTTGTTAAAGCACTTAGAAAAGGACGCATCCTTAACGAAGAAGAAGCTCTTAACCCACTTATGAAGGAAGAACTTCAAGAAGAGGGCGATTTTGTTGTAGATGAAAAAGCTAAAACAGTTACCCTTACCCAAGAAGGTGTTGATAGGGCGGAGAAGTTCTTTTCCATTGAAAACCTTTCAGACCCTGATAACATGGAACTTTTGCACCACATAAATAATGCCCTTAAAGCAAACTACCAGATGTTTAGGGACAAAGATTATGTTGTGCAGGAAGAAGAAGTAATGATTGTAGATGAGTTCACAGGTCGTCTTATGCCAGGCAGAAGATACTCCGACGGACTTCACCAAGCTATTGAAGCAAAGGAAAAAGTAAAGGTTAATCGTGAAAGCAAAACCCTTGCTACGATCACTTTCCAGAATTTCTTTAATAAATATACTAAAAAATCGGGCATGACAGGTACAGCACAAACAGAAGAAGGCGAGTTTAGAAATATTTACAACATGGACGTTGTTGTTATTCCTACAAACCTTCCTATTGCACGTGTAGATAAAAATGACATTGTTTTCCGCAGTGAAGCAGCTAAATTCCGTGCTGTTGTTAAAGAAATTGTGGCTGCACACGAAAAGGGACAGCCAGTGCTTGTTGGTACTGTAACAATAGAAAAATCTGAAGAATTAAGCCATTTGCTTAAAAAAGAAGGCGTACCACATCAGGTGCTTAATGCTAAATACCACGAAAAAGAGGCTGAAATAGTTTCTCTTGCAGGGCAGATGAATGCAGTTACCATTGCTACCAATATGGCAGGACGTGGTACTGACATTAAGCTTGGTGATGGCGTAAAAGAAGTTGGCGGACTTAAAATAATTGGTACAGAGCGACATGAGTCTCGTCGTATTGACAATCAGCTTCGTGGACGTGCCGGCAGACAAGGAGACCCTGGTGAATCTCGTTTCTATATTTCCCTTGAGGATGATTTAATGCGTCTTTTCGGCTCTGAAAAAACAATGAAGATTGTTGACACATTAGGTCTTGAAGAGGACGACCCTATTGAACATGCAATGCTTGGACGTGCAATTGAAAATGCCCAGAAAAAAGTTGAGGGAAACAATTTCTCTGTACGTAAGCATTTGCTGGACTATGATCAAGTAATGAATGACCAAAGAGAAATTATATACGGCGAGCGTAGGCGTGTACTTTTTGGTGAAAATCTTCGTGACAGCATAATAAAGATGATTAAAGATGTTTGCCAAAAGGCAGTGGATATTTGTGCAGGTGAAATTCAGTATGCGGAGAACTGGGATTTTAAGGCATTTAATGAATTTATTAACCCCATTATTCCAATAGGTATTGTTAGTGTTGGTGAAGGTCAATTTGAGAAATTAACTAAGGAAAAATTCGCAGAGGACGTTATTGCAAGGGCAGAAAAGCTTTATGAAATGAAAGAGGCTGAAATTGGCGACCCAGAGCGTATGCGTGAACTTGAAAGAGTTATTATGCTTCGTGTTATTGACCAGAAGTGGATGGATCATATTGATGACATGGACCAGATGCGTCAGGGTATTGGCTTACATGCTTTTGCACAGCGTGACCCTCTTATTGAGTACAAATATGTTAGTTACGATATGTTTAATGAGCTTAGCGAAAATATTCAAATGGACACACTACGTGGATTATATCACGTGCGTATTATAACTGAGCCAGTACGTGAACAAGTACAGCAACCAATGTTTACAAACAAGGACGAAAGCCTTGCTAATAAGCCAAAGACAAGAAAAGAAGAAAAAGTTGGAAGAAATGACCCTTGCCCTTGTGGAAGCGGGAAAAAATACAAGCAGTGCTGTGGTAAATAACCTAAAACAGTTAATTATTTTAATGCTAAAGAATATCTTTTTATAGGGAGTTGAATTTAATGTTTGAGTTAGACCAGATGGGCGTTGAGCTTTCAGCTTACAACGAAAAATTAAAGGAAATGGGGGCTTCACTTTGACGTCGATAACAGCAGAGACAAAATAAGTGAGCTTGAAGAGATTAGTGCTGACCCAGATTTTTGGAACGACATGGAAAAAAGCAAAAAAGTGTTGCAGCAAACTTCGGCATTAAAAGCTAAGGTAGGCGGTTACGATACCCTTGTAAGCAAATACGAGGACATATATACTATTATTGAAATGGGTAAGGAAGAAGAGGATGACGAGCTTCTTGCAGAGGCGAAACAACTTAAAGAGGAATTTGTAGCGGAGTTCGAACGTCTTAAAATTTCAACCTTGCTTGACGGAGAGTACGACAAGGAAAATGCTATTGTAACACTGCATGCAGGTGCAGGAGGAACAGAGGCGTGTGACTGGGTTAGCATGCTTATGCGTATGTACTACTGATGGGCAGAAAAGCGTGGTTTTTCTGTAGAAACACTGGACTATCTTGAAGGCGATGAAGCTGG
>JAQVIB010000052.1 GCA_028695945.1 Lachnospiraceae bacterium | reverse complement strand
TCCAATATGGAAAAATGTTATCTCTAACAAATTTTCTTTGCTCTTGCGTCATAACATATGGGTCTTGAGAACGAGTTGCAAAGTTATCCATTTCACGGTCTACCCACAGCCATGAAAATTCTGGCGTTAAAATTCCACATTTACGGAATTCTCCTACCGCACCTACAACCAATTCTCCTTCAAAAATATGAACGCCCAACTGTTGGCAGCAGTCATAAAATGCCTGTGCACGGCGAATGGAAACTGGTAAGCCTTCGGTCATTTTATGAGACTCTGTCCAAATCAAAGACCTTTCATATGAAATTGCCGGCTTGGCATTAACATAATTCTGTCGAATTTTTTCAATACGCTCTGTAATCATAATAGCCCTCCTCAATTATAGTTTACTGTATTTTTGTGCGTTATTCTGTTTTTTCAATTATAGCATACCACAAAAATACTGTCAATTATTCAAACTTCTTTTTCTGTAATTCTATAAAAACAATTATGGGCATTTGAATATAATTTCAAATGCCCCAGAGTGTAAACAAAGTCTACACTCTGTAAATCAAGTCGCAAGCCGACTTCATTTAGCCACTGGTATGATAAAAGTCAGCATTTTCAAATCAGGCTTAAAAGCCTTGAAAATACTGACTTTCTTTACGTTACAGCGGAAATGAATTCCGCCTTCACGATTTAAATTGGGAACTCTTTGTTCCCAAACCTTCAGCGATTAATACAAATTTATACATTTGTCCTCAACTTGAACCACATAGCTATGCGGTTTTAATAAAGTTTTTGGTCTTGCTTTTTCCAAAAATCAAGTGGGTTTGGGCAACGCCCAAGGTTTGTCTTTAGCCTTATATTAAATCCCCAATTTTTAAAACAATCGCAGTATAACATTTGCCCAAAGCTTAGGTCTTTCAAACATACTTTCCACTAAAGCATATTCTCTTATAGTATGGTTCCATTGTCCTCTTACACCGCAAGAACATATTGTAGGTACGCCAACAATGGTAAGATATGCCGCATCAGAGCTTCCACCTAAATCAATACAAGCATGTTCACCAAAACCGTTTTCAAGTGCAATATCATGCACTTTTTGGAAAAACTCCATTCCGCCTTCACTGCGTTCAAAAGGGAGCATTTCGTTTGTATATTTAAAAGTGGTTGTAGTTCCTTCAATATAGGTTTTTGCACAAATTTCTTCTGCCTGTTTTTTAACCTTGTCCATCTCGGACACCTTTGTAGCACGCATATCCACAGCAATTTCACAATGCTTTGGAACTGCACCAGACATTGTTCCGCCATTTATAACGCCTACGCTAACGGTAGTTCCTGCATCCTTGTTTGTTAAATTTGCTAAATCCTCAATTTTTTTAGCCATTTCAACAATTGCATTTTTCCCTGCAAAGAAGTCGTTTCCTGCATGTGCTTCTACGCCCTCAACAAAAATCTGAATTTCAGTTTTTCCTTTTCTGGATACACAAAGGGAATCATCAACTAAACCTGTCTCCATGTTAAACGCACAGGCGGCTCCTTTGCCTTCCTGCATTATAACATCTGCAGTGTTTGCTCCGTAATGCAGGCATTCTTCATCGCCTACAAACAGTATTTTTATAGGACGTTTGTTGTAACCAATGTGGTTAAGTGCCTTCACCGCATATAATGCAATGACAATACCGCCTTTCATATCTAAAACGCCTGGTCCATATGCTTTGTCGCCTTCAATGTGGAATGGGTTTTCGCCAAGCTTTCCCTTAGGAAATACTGTATCCATGTGCCCACTTAAAAGAATTGGAGCTCCATCACGGTCTTCGCCCATGTAACCGTTGTAAAACCGGATATTACATAAGCCGTACCAATTTTTTCACTTAGGTAATCCTGTTCCTCCTGAGTTTGTCCAACTGTTTTGGCAATTTCATCAGCTATCAATTGCGTTCCTGGATAGCCAATCATTTGACACATTGAAATTCCTATTGCTAATTGACGTGACCCCACAAGCTTCCACGCTGGCGTAAACAGAAAAACACCTAGCACTCCTCCTGTGGTTACAAGAAAAATTAAAAATGCAGCAAATCCTATTTCAGGTAGTGTAGATAAATCCACCTTTGCTAAAGACGGAATTATTGTAATCATTGTTAAAAAGCTGAAAAACCCTACCGCCTTTGCCTGGTCACGAAGAAAATGCCCTTTAATTATTCCTGTATTTCTAAGAGCAATGCCAATAATCATACTCCATAAAGACTGACTAACCCAACCATTTGTGGCTTTTCCAAGTAAATAGGCAACAAACACAACTGTTGCCGCAATTGCTAAGCAAACAAAGTTTGTATAGTATTTTCCATATTTCACACAAAATTGGTTATTCTTATTTGCTTTAGTTTCTTCTGCCTCAAATGAATCAAATGGGTTTTTTTTCATATTTTCTCGGTACTCCGCCAAAAAATTTCTGGCAACCTTTAAACCACAACTTGAAGCTGGAAGAGTGCCAACAAACTTCTGCGTTGCATAAATAAATGTTGCAAGTGCCGCACAAGTAGTCAATCCCTTTGCCTCTGCCGCCTGAACCATGGTTGTTGTTGCAACAATTCCTCCAGTAATTACAGGTGCACCTGCTATAACCTGATCACGCCCTATTATTGGCATAATAATCAAGCACCCTATAATTGTAATTCCCAAAGACATACTGGCTGTCGCCACTGTTCGCCATTCTCGCCTAAGCAATGACATTTCAACACTGCTTCCCATATCCACAAGCAAAAACTGCAAGCCCATTGCCGAAACAGATGTAAGCCCGGCTGTTGTGCAAATATCTGCTGGAATAGTACGTGTTACAAACAGTGCAAAAAACACCAACATAATTGTGAACATTGTTGAAATTGTTGCCTTTGTTATTGTTCCTATAATATCGCCGGCGGCAAACACCAGCAAAATAATAAATAGTGCTGCATATTGAGTCATAAATATTCCTCCTAATCTATTTTTATATCTTAATTACACCTTTGTAAATTAGTTTGTTTAAAATTCACATAGTAAAGCACAAAAGTGAATATCTCATAAAAATTAATACCCTTCCTCATATTCATTTCAATACAAGTTTGTCTGTTAAATTACTTACACTTCAATGCACAGTAATATCCTCTTTTTGTATTGAAATTGCTATTGTTTCCGCCTTCTTCAATTAAAAATATAGGAGGTGATTAGAGGATTTAGCAGGAAAGATTTATTTATAACTTATTGTTAATTCGGAATAAAATATATATTTACATTAATCCAGTTGCCAGCAAAATCAATCGCATTACAATCATTCCTACAATTGAATCAATAATAGGAACTGCAAGCATTAACCCTCTGTGCTTTGGATTTACATTTGCAACCAAAATTATACGGGCAAAATGTCCAACAAGTGTGCCCATAAGCATACATGGCATAACTAAGATAGTGCACTGTGCCGCAGTTAAAACACCCTCTCCATAAAGGTTTGCTGCAGAAGCCGCACCAGCAGCCTTAGAAAAGAAGGCAGAAATAATAACTACAATAGATTCACCAGGAAGTCCAAAAACGCCCATAATTGGGTTAAACACAACGCTAAGAACATCTATCAGCCCTGTAAGCTTTAAAAACTGAATAATTACATATCCAAGAATCATTGCGGGCAAAATTTGCTCCACACCTATGTAAAACCCTTTTTTTGCACCTGACATGAATACTTCTATAATACTTTTTTTAATAGGTTTAACCGCCACATTATTTACTTCAGCCATATCTACTTACCCCCTGCCTTTTTCTCTTTTAAAGTAAGAACAAAACGAACAAGATTTGCACCAAATACCTTGCATAAGAATAACAAAACAATAATTGGTCCTATAGCCAAAACCACAATAGGCAATAATGCCGCCTGAGTATTTATGGTATTTAATATAACTGCGGAGCCTGCATATTGGTATGCGGCAAAGATACTACGCTGTTTATCCGTAATTTCCTCTTTGTCATACATTTCCTTGGTCATAACCGAGCCAACATCTGAACTTGTAAACGTAGCAACAAATGAAATCCCACATTCGCCAGGAATTCCAAGCATAGGCTTTAAAATTGGATTAAATAGCTTTACTGCCGCTTTCATTGCCCCAAGCTCAGTTACAACATCAATCATAGCAACTGCAAATGCAACGGAAGGAATAAGAGATAGAGCCTGAACAAAGCCTTCCTTTGCCCCTGCTCCACCCGAGCCTATAAATGTGTGAGATGTTTCACCAATTTTACCAAACGCACCACTTAAATTCAAAAAATCTAATGCCTTTAAAGGACCATCAAAATCTTTAAAGACCCCTGAAAACATTAAGCATAACACAATAAGAGCTATCCATCCTTTAATGGTAACCTTTTCTTCTACTTGCTTGGTATCTGTCATAATACTTCTCTCCTCCAAACTTTTTTTGTTAGCTGAAAGGACGTCTCCTCTATAACACTTAACCATTATATAATTTTACCAATTGGTATCCGTCAATTTATTACATTTTTATAACAATCAACAGACAATTTACGGCAACCGCTCTTACATTTGTATTTTATTATTGATTTTTTTCTCTGTCAATGATATAAATTGTATATATTTATTCAAAAAAAGAATAAGGGAGAGTGATTTCGTGGATACGTTTCAGTTAGTCTGCTTCGAGGCAGCCGCAAAATATGAAAGTATAACGAAAGCGTCGGTTGAACTTTTTATTCCTCAGCCTACTATAAGTAAGCAAATTCAAAAACTGGAAGGCGATGTTGGGTATCAACTTTTTTCAAGACAAGGAAAACAAATAAGATTAAATGAAAATGGAAAAGTGTTTTTAAAGTATGTAAAAAATTTCAATAGCCTTATGGAGGACTGCAAAAAGGAATTGACCGACATAAATGAGTACGATGCAGGGACGGTATCGCTTTTGGTAACTTCCTGTTCAAAACTTCTGCCAGATATACTTCAAAAGTTTCGCTCAGTTTCTCCAAATACAAAACTGTACATAACCCAAAGCGACTACTGTGACTGTGATGCAGACCTAAAGATATTTTCTCAAAATGATGCATTAAATTGTCAAAATTGTGTTCAGTTACTGCGTGAAGATATATGTTTGGCTGTCCCTTTTGGACATCCCTTGGCTTTCAGCTCAAGCGTAAGCCTTAGGGACTTGAAAAACGAAAGATTTGTTATGCTTAAACCCGAAAGCAATCTTTTAAAAGAAACATTACCTTTTTTTAAAAAACATGATTTTAAACCAAATGTTGTTATGGAAGCAGAAAACCCATCTTTACTGCGAGAACTGATTTCTTCAAACTTTGGCATTTCTATTATGCCTACAATAACATGGGGCAATGCTGCATCAATGCAAGTAAAACTAATTCCCTTTAAAGAGGTTGGTCTTGGCAGGAATATATATTTGTCCTGGAACAGCGAACGCTATTTGTCTCGTTCTGCTCTGCATCTTATAAATTTTATAAAAACCTATTTTGAAAATATAGTTTAATATAAGACGTTACCAAACTGCACCTGTACTTTTATTTTTGTTTAAAAAAACAAGCCCAATTCACAAACAAGGGCTTGTTTTCATTTTAAAATATTAAAAGCTATTTGTATATCCATATTTTATAACCATGCAAGTTCGAACCATATTGTCACCATTATTGGCATAGCTGTGAGGTTGGTCGGCCTTGTAATGAATTGAGTGACCTTCCGGAACAGAATAAGTTTTATCACCCACGCAAACCTCAAGCACTCCTTCATATACCATAACAAACTCTTCGGTTCCCTTCTCGTGTGGGCTAGAAGAAGATATAGTATCTGCATCCATCTCAATGTAAAGTATTTCAAATTGGCGTTCCAAACCTGCTGGGAAAATAGGATACAATCTAAATCCATCTTTTTCATTGGTCAGAGGTTCTGTCTCCTTGTTATCCACAATATCAACCGTTCTGGATTCTTCCGTCATAAGAGACGTAAACGGAATCCTTAAACCAGTGCAAATTTTCCATAGTGTAGCAACAGACGGCCCACACTCTCCACGCTCAATTTGTCCAAGCATACTTTTGCTAACGCCAGTAGCCTCTGCCACATCATCAAGTGTAAACCCTTTTGCCCTACGCAATTGTTTAAGGTTTACTGCAATCATTTGGTTTAAATCCTCTGCCGAAGGTCTTGACATCATAAATAAATCTCCTTGCCCTAATATGCTTTTTAACTGCAACGTGTAACAGAAAGTTCACAGCTGAAATACTTCCTTCATCCGTTTACCCACATAAACTAAACCTCAAACTTATGTGTTATGGAAAAATTATGGTCCTCACATGTTTCTACGAAGCCCGTACAAGCTAGAACTTTAAACTTTCTTATTTTTAACCGTATAAGTATACCACAAAATTAAGAATTACGTAAAGAAAGAAAAAAATGAGAACTTCTTCTTGAAACAACAGGAATTAATACAATGTAGTTTACTTTTCTTTTTGGTAATTTAATTTCTGCGTATGGTAAAAATAATGGTTCATTTAGGAAATTGGCCCACCTGCAAAATACTTAACTTAATCCAAAGTTACTTTTGCTCATTTTTACCATTTGCATTAACATTATAGGATTCCATGGTTATTCCATCCTCATTCCAGCCGATGCAATAAATGGTTCTGTCAATAACTTCTGTTCGCCAGATGATGTTTTCTGTTGGTGCTAAAGTAGTCCAAGTATTTTTGGAATGGTCATAAACTTCTATTGATTTAAGTAATTCAGAATGTGAATTCCAACCACCAATAGCGTAAAATTTACCATCTATAACTTCTGTCTCAAACTGACTTCGAGCTGTTGGCATAGAAGGAAGCGTTGTCCAAGTATCTGTGGTAGGATCGTAGGCTTCTATTGAGAAAAGTTCTTTAAACTTGGGACTATAACCACCAATAACGTAAATTTTACCGTCTACAACTTCTGTCTCAAAATAGATTCTAGCCGTTGGCATGGAAGATAGCGTTGTCCAAGTATCTGTGGTAGGATCGTAAACCTCTAAAAACGCCTTTTGGTGCATATCAGGCATTCCCATAACGTAAATTTTTCCATCAATAACTTGTGTATTTGATCTAGCATAAAATTCATCGTAATTTGTTGGCATAGAAGCTAGTGTTGCCCATGTATCCGTGGAAGGATCATAAACTTCTGTAACGCCTTTAACCTCATTGCTCACACTGCCAGAAGAGAGCAATTTTCCGCCACGACCTTCCGAACAATTTGTATCTTCATATTTCCCACCGCCAATAACGTACAATTTTCCGTCAAGGACTTCTGTCCAAAAGCCAAGTCGAGGTGTTGGCATAGGTGGCAGATCTGACCAAGTATCTGTGGAAGGATCATAAACTACCATATTAACTGCATTATCGTTCTTCATAAAACCTTCAATGGCGTAAATTTTACCGTTAACAACCTCTGTGGTAAAAGGATGGCGTATTATTGGTATAGAAGCCAGACTCGTCCAAGTATCTGTGGAAGGATCATAAACTTTTGATTCATATTTAAACTGGGTTTTATGATTTATAGGATAAAACCTGCTAAGCTTACGGCCAAAAATATAAATTTTCCCGTCAACAACTTCTGTATTAGAAAAATCTACTGGGCGATTATCCACATCTGACCTACTTGTCTCTTTCGGACTAACATCTGCAAATACATTGGATGCGAACAGTGCACCTAATAACAATGTTAACCACAAGATTTTTACCGCCATTTTTTTCATTACTATCTCTCCTTCGCGTTGATTACGTCCATATTCTTAAAACATCATACCTAATGATATTGTACTCCTATTTACATATTTTAACAACTGATTTGTTGTTTATAATGTAGAAGACAATCAAATTAAGAAGTAGGAGATTTTTATTTATTGCACAAAAAACAATGGATAAAGAATAAAAAGCTACATTCATAAATTTTACAGTTGCAAGTATAACATTAAAAACTTTTCTTAATTTTTCAAATATTTATATAAAGTATTCACGTCTAAACTATCATATTTAATTTCTTCTATTGTATCAATAAAAAAATATAAACTTTCTTGGTTTATGTCTTTAACAAGAAAATCTTTTTCGCCTATGTCTTCCAATATTAACTCTGAATCAGCCCGGTTAATTTTCCCGCAATATATATGTCTTATGATAGGCGGGTATTGCCACCCTTGTGGATTAGTTGTATAGACATCATTAAAAATTACCCTATCTATATTTTCCAAACTATACGTTTCTTTACCATCTAATCCTTTTGATAAGTTTGTTTTGTAAACATATATTTGTTTTGTATAATCCACTTCCATACTCTGATAAGATTTATAGTAATTGAAAAATTAAAACTTGCCTTTTCTCATACTTATCAAGCCTATTTTATCCTTTGTTTTACTTTCATAGAAATATATCTTTAGTTTTTCTTGCTTATAAAATTCATCAACAGCTTTTCCTTCGTACAAAATGTCTTTACCCCAAATATTTGTAACTGTCAAAATATATTGTTCACTAAATCCGATACGAAAGATAAAAGCAATTGCGATTATCATAATGATACAATTTTTTAGATACTTTTTATTAAGCTTCATAGAATCTCCTAACTTGTAATTGGTTCACTAACTAAATAAACCCTTGAATTTAATGCCTGCCATTCACTAGTTCTACTCAATTAAAAGAGCCTCTTCTAAATTAAATTGTGAGTGTTCTCCAGTAAAAGGATTGAACCAAAAATAATTCTTAGTCTCTTGTATATTTAAAATAATAATATAGATATTATGATCAAAAAAAGTATGGTGAACCTTACTATTTACTATATACTTTATGTTGTTGTTATCTGCTTTTTCTATTAGTGTTTTTTCAGGATACTTGTCAATCACTTCATTTGATATTATCTCACACGCTTCATTGTAAGTAAATTTAGGCACATTATAAATTAAAATTACATTGTTTAAAGTTATAATTGCAAATGCAAAAATACAAAGAATTTTTTTACTCTTTTTTAAATCAGTCTTAACAACATTAAGCATGATAAATGTCCAAAGAATTATAATCACGAAAACTATACCATTAATGTTTAATATCGCATCATATAAAATATCTAATGCTAAAATAAAAATTGTATTAATTACAAGCAAAATAAAAGCAAACCTCTTTGTCATAATCACCTTCCGAAACACTCCCTTTATATGTTTTTCCATTTTTTATCACCTATGTTATAAATTCTATCCTTATTACTTTGGTAATGGAATTTCAAATAACTTTTCAATTGTTTCGTAAGACCCTTTATCTTTGTTAGACGAATTATAAATGAACTTGTATACTACCCCTTTGTTGTCTAGAAACACACGTGTATTATCACTAACTGCCCTTACATTTTCACAATACTTTTTAATTTTTAAGGAAGATTCAAAGGTTTCTATTGTACCAAAATATCCTTCCCATTTACAAAAGGTGTTATCTTTTGTAATAAAGTAATTATCAGGCAAAATTTGTTTTACATTGTCTGATACATGATGCGTTTTTTGCTTTTCTGTAAAAATATTTAATTCACCAGATTTATCAAGAAGGCAAGCCACAAACTCATGTATGCCATCCTCTGTTCCTCCATGATAAAATATTGAGCCAACTTTTATATCTATAATTTTATCTGATTCATAAAGGATTTCACTTCCATACATTAGTTTTCTATTAAAGATTCCCTTGCTATTTAAAATTACAGTTGGATCATATGGAAGATCTTCCAATCGTTGGCCCACTAATTCATATCTAATCAGGCTGATATCGTTAGTCCGATTATACGCCTCTTTTGTCTGCCTATTAATATTAATTGAACATCCACTTCCATCATTTTTTACAATCTGCCTTCCTGTTATTTCCCTACAATTATCCATTATTTTTATGGGTGTATACTTTATTCCCAATTTATCATCTAGCAACTGACCGTATATATTAGAGCCAACACCCCATAAGCTACCATCATATTTTAAAATGTATGCCCAAGTGGCATTATATAGGTCAACGCCAGACACTTCTTTTACTCCAGTCATAATTTTCTGAGGTTTTTCTAGTTTTTTAATGTCACCTGCACCAAGTTGTCCACTAGTATTATCGCCCCAAGCCCAAAGGTCTCCGTTATCCATAATAACAAAAATACTTTCCCTATTTGAAAGTTCCACTACTTGCTTTGCTTCTATTTCTTTCGCAAATACATGACATGGCAATAGAAATAATATCATTAGTACAAATATAATCGTAACTTTATTTTTAGTCATGGCAAAAACTCCTTTTAAAATTGTTTATAGAAAAGGGCATAATTTCTTTCAAGACCATCAAAATACCACCTACAACTGCATCAATGTGTGATGCTAAGTAGCTTATATAATTATAACTCTCTTTATAACAATATCATATCTTTTATTATTCATTTACCCTTATAATCTGTAAAGGGTATTTTTAAGGGTCAAACCCTATTTTTGAATCAAAACCACCAGTTTAACTGGTGGTATGCACTAGCCCTAGAAGGGCATTATACTGGCACAGCGTCTCAAGACGCATCGAATAGTTCCACCAACCGCATTACTATTACGGGCAGCTGCTAAAGCA
>JAQVIB010000051.1 GCA_028695945.1 Lachnospiraceae bacterium | reverse complement strand
AAAAAACCGCATATTCATGCGGTTTTAGAAGGAGAATAGGCTATAAATTCGAGTGAATTGCTGAGGGTTTGGGAACGAAGAGTTCCCGAATGGAATCGTGTAGGCGGAATTTACTTCCACCGAAACGCAAAAAAGTAGGTATTTTCAAGGCTTTTAAGCCTGATTTGAAAATACCTACTTTTATCATACCAACAGTTAAATCAAGTCGCTTTGCGACTTGATTTAAAAAGTGCACTCTATTTTTCTTTAGGGTCAAAAAGTGCAAATGTTTTGTACGGAAGTGAAAAAACAATTATAATACCAACGGCGATAACCCCTGCCAGTTTAAAAGCCTTTACTGCTTCCTGAAAAGTTAAATATAAATCGTCGGCAATTACTGCCTTCATTGTATTGTAAATCTGTGTTCCGGGTACAAGGGGTAAAATGCCTGGAATAAGAAAAAGGGTTGAGGGTGCACACCTTGTGTATGAAAGCATTCGGGAACATGCTGCAACCGTTACTGCACCGAAAAATGTGGAAATTACTACATCCATTGTTTTTTTCATAACTAAAAAGTAAACTATCCAACCAAAAGCACCTGTTATTGCACATGGGATGAGCTCTTTTCGTGGTGCATTATACAAAATAGCAAAGGCGTAAATTGCAATGAAGGATGCTGCAAAATTAAGCATTAAGTTATAGATTGTGTTATTCATGAAATAAATCCTCCAAGCAAATTCAAAATGCTTAATACAATACCAACCCCTGCAGCAACGGCAACGGCTGTAATCAACGCTTCAACTAATCTAGCAGTACCTGAAATAAAATCGCCGTTCATAATATCTCTAATGGAATTTGTTAATGCAAAACCTGGAACTAGGGGCATTAAACACCCTGTTATAACAATATTATAATTTGTTCCAAAGCCAAAATGGTAAAAGGCTAGGGTAATGATGGTGATGGATACACCGCCAAGAAGGCTAACTAGGAAAGGGGATACTTTTTTCATTTCCATTAGTTCAGCAATTATACCAAGAAAAATACCAACAAAAAATGCGGCAAGTGCATCATAAATAGTTCCGTTAAATAGTAATGCGAAGGAAGAACATACTGCACCATAGCAAACCACAACAAGGTTACGAGAAAAAGGCAGCATTTTTTCAATACGCTCTAGCTCTGCAAATCCTTCATGCAGTGTGATTTTTCCTGCCACAAAATTGCGTGAAAGGGAATTTGCACGGGTAACTTTTTCTAAATTTATAGACCGTCTGGAAATGCGACGGAATTTTGTAATTGTACCTGTAAGGGGACCTTGTATACTAGCAAAAAAACCTGTTGGCGTAACAAAGGTTTCTGGCATACGCCCTTCCTTTACAGACAATATCCTTTCTACAGTGTCTTCTACACGATGAGTTTCGGCACCGTTTGCGAGCATAACCTCACCAACACCTACGGCAAAGTTTAGCAGCGTTTGTTCGTCCAATTAAAAGCCTCCTTGTTTATCGTAACATAAAATTATAGGTACACAGAAATTACATGTTATGCCCACGTTACATCTGTGATTTTTTAATAAAATATGCTCTGAATAATAACTACTATATTAATATTTAAACCAATTGTCAAAGGAATTTTAACATTTGTATTTACATTTTATAAGGAATGTTATATAATCACGTTAATTGAATATTTGCCCAGGGGTGCTGCGGCAACATTTGTTTGTTGCCGATGCTGAGAGAGTCCCTTTGAACCTGATGGTTAGTACCAGCGCAGGAAGTGCTTAAAACTTATTTTTTGCATTGTTTTTTCGGACATTTCCCTGGGGAAGTGTCCTTTTTTGTTGCCAAAGTTAAGCAAAACTGTGTTGTTTTAATGATATACTTTTAGGAGGAGATATTTTGAAGATTACAGACAGATTGTATGAATCAGTTAGAGAAATTTGGAATAGCTACAACCATCACCCATTTGTTAAAGGAATTGCTGATGGAAGCCTTGATATAGACAAATTTCAGTTTTATATGGTACAGGATTATCTTTATTTAATGCAGTATTCAAAGGTATTTGCCCTTGGAATCGTTAAGGCTCAAACCGAAGGTGATATGCGTATGTTTGCAGACCTTGTCCACTCAACCTTGAACAGCGAAACGGCTACACATAAGGCATATTTAAAGCGTTTAGGCATAACTGCCAGTGATATGGAAAATGCAAAGCCAAGCCTTGTAACCCAAAGTTACACAAACTATATGCTGTCAGTTTCCTTTACAGAGGGGATTACAGAGCTTGCAACAACTGTACTTGCCTGTGCGTGGAGTTATAAAATGATTGGTGATTTTATGGAAACTATTGATGGTGTAAAGGAACATGAATTTTATGGTGAATGGGTAAAATCCTACACATCTAAGCAATATAGGGATGACAATGACGTAATAATTGATTTGGTAAACAGGCTTGCAGAAGATTATTCAGAAAAACAGATTCAAAACCTTGAAAGAATTATTGTGGATTGCAGCCGATATGAGTATATGTTCTGGGATATGGCGTGGAACAAGGAGATGTAAACTAAATGCTGGAATTTAAGGATGTTACATTTGAATACAGCGGCTATGACTGCAATATGATGGATAAGCTTTCCTTTAAAGTAAATGATGGAGAGTTTATATCTATTATAGGTGCGTCGGGTTGTGGAAAAAGTACAGTTTTTCGGCTGATAAATGGGTTAGAAAAACCACAAAGTGGTAAAGTGTTGGTGGATGGTGAAGATATTACTCTTAAAAAAAATTATTCAGCATATATGCCTCAAAAAGACTTGCTTTATCCTTGGCGTACAATTGAAAAAAATATTTGTCTGCCAATGGAAATTCAGAAAAAAAGTAAATCCGAAATGGCACAAAGGGCAGAGGAAATGCTAAAAGAAGTAGGTTTGTGGGAATATAGAAATAAATACCCTAAAGATTTATCTGGCGGAATGAAACAGAGGGCATCTTTTGCCAGAACCTTGCTTACTGGCAGTGAACTTTTGTTACTAGACGAACCATTTTCAGCGTTAGATTCTCTTACAAAAATTTCTTTACAGGAGTGGTTGGTGGATGAATGGCAAAAGCACAAAAAAACAATTTTGTTTGTAACCCACGATGTGGAGGAAGCTTTGTTTCTAAGCAAAAAAATATTTATAATTAAAGATAGACCAGTTACATACTTTGAAGAATATGAAGTGCCTTTAAGCTATCCTAGAACCCGTGAGGATATGAAGCGAGGAGATGTTACTGAAATTAAGGAAATGCTAATAAATCAGCTTAGAGGGAAGGTGGAGTTATGAGAAAAAATCTGCCTGCAATTATACTTACCACCCTGCTTTTGGTACTGTGGCAAGTAATTGCAATGGGCATTAACGCTCATTATATTCTGCCTTCGCCAACACAAATTTTGGCAAAGTTATGGGAACTAAGAGAAAATTTATTTCTTGTACAAATGCCTGCAACAATGGGCGTTACAATAATTGGTCTTGCTATTTCCATTGTGCTAGGAATTGGGCTTGCAGTGATTATGGATTTAGGTCCAAAAATTGAAAATGCCTTGTATCCAATTATAATTGCTTCTCAAACCATTCCAACAACGGCAATTGCACCACTTTTTGTTTTATGGTTTGGTTACAGCATATGGAGCAAGGTATTGGTAACTATTTTGATAACTTTTTTCCCAATAACCATAACGGTGTATGACGGTTTAAAATCTACAAAGAGAGAGATGGAAGAACTGTTAATTACATATGGTGCAGGGAAAAAGGATATATTTTTTAAACTGAAATTACCTACCGCATTACCGTATTTTTTTTCAGCCATAAAAATGGCAATTCCACTAAGCATAATTGGTGCAGCAATTGCAGAGTGGCTTGGTGCACAAAGCGGTTTAGGGTATTTCAGCAAGCGAATGATGGCACAGCTAGATGGTGCAGGCGTTTTTGCACCAATAGTATTGCTTAGTGCTATAGCCATGGTGTCGGTGGCAATTATAGGTTACCTGGAGGAGAAATTAATTAAATGGAGAAAGGAAATTTAAAATGAAAAAGAGATTATTGGCTTTAGGATTAAGTGCAGTTATGTTATTTTCAGGTTGTGCCTCAAATAAGGCAGAAACAGCCCCATCAGAAACAGCAGAGAAAAACTTGGAGGAATTTAATGTTGTTTTGGACTGGTATCCAAACGCTTTGCATTCTTTTATTTATAACGCAATTGAAAAGGGATACTATGAAGAAGAGGGCTTGAAGGTTAACATTCAATTTCCTGCAAACACAAATGATGCAATTTCACTTACGGCGGCAGGCAAAGCTGATGTTGGAATTTACTACATGCATGACCTTATTATGGCAAAGGCAGAGCAAGATGTACCTGTAAAAGCTATTGGTACGGTTTGCCAAAAACCATTAAACATTATTCTTTCCCTTAAAGACAAAAATATTACAGAGCCAAAAGACCTTATAGGAAAAACCGTAGGTTATGCCGGCACAGAACTTAGTGAGGCAGTAATTAAGTTTTTGGTTGAGCAGGCAGGCGGAAAGAATGAGGATGTAAATTACATGGATGTTGGTTTTGACCTTATGAGTTCTATGACAACAGGCAATGTTGATGCAACTATTGGAAGTTGTGTTAACCACGAAGTGCCACAAATGGAGGAGGAAGGCTTTGAAGTAAATTACTTTTTCCCTAGCGACTATGGTATGCCAAACTATTATGAATGTGTTTTTGTAACAGGTGATAATCAGGTTAAAGACGAAAGCGAAAAGCTTGCAAAATTCCTTCGTGCTTCAGCAAAGGGTTTTGCAGATATGAAAAATGATCCTGCTGGCTCAATAGAAATTTTACTTTCAAACCAAAATGCAGAGAACTTCCCACTTAATAAAAATGTTGAAAGAAAGAGCATAGACATGCTGTTACCTATTATGGAAACAGAAAGTGCAGCATTTTTAAGCCAAGACAAGGCAGTATGGGAAGAGAACATTAAGTGGCTTCACGATACAGGTGTAATTACCAAAACTATTAGTGCAGATGATATAGTAGTTGATTTATATGAGCAATAACAGAAACGATATTTTAAAGGTCATTGGCATAGTGTCAATGACCTTTGACCATATAGGCATGATGTTATTTCCTCATATTTTTTGGTTTCGTATTATTGGCCGAATTGCATTTCCTATTTTTGCATACCACATAGCTATTGGCGTAAAGCATACCAAAAGTATTGCAAAATATGCCCTAAGGGTATTTATTTTTGCTTGCTTAACTCAGCCAATCTATAAATTAGCCGTTGGAAACGGATTAAATATTATGTTCGACTTATTTATTGGTATTGTGGTTCTTGGGCTTATAAGGCAAAACAAAAAAGAATATTTGGCTTTGGCAGGCTTAGTTGCATTTGCATGGCCTATGTGTAACCAAGGCTACGGATGGTATGGAACAGGTTGCATGATTGCCTTTTACTATATGGATGAGGATGTTAAGATGGCTTCTATAGTTTTTATTGCTTTAAGCACTGTGGCAGCATTTTATAGTCCTTATTATGTTCAAGGGTTTGCAATTTTTGCATTGCCATTTATACTATTAAAAACGAATATAAGTATAAAAGTGCCAAAATACCTTTTTTATGTTTATTATCCAGTACATTTACTTGCAATACACTTTGTTGGAATAAAGATTTTTTGAAACAGATAAAATTAAAAGGGAAAAAGCAGATATCTGGGGAAGGTATCTGCTTTTTTTAAAGAAGGGGTGTTATTTGGGATTATTTTGGGTTACATAAACAGATACGAAGGGTAGAAGAATTTGTCTGCATAAAATAAAATTTATTTTAAAATGATGGGTGTTGTAAAAATTTGTACAAAGGAATATAATCAAGAAATGTATTAATGAGTATATTTTTAGAATAGAGGGTACAAATTGGAAAATACATCCATGACAGAGGGCAACATATTTAAACAAATATTGATTTTTACATTACCACTGCTGTTAGGAAACATATTTCAGCAGTTATATAATACAGTGGATGTTATTGTGGTAGGGAATTATGTTGGAAAGGATGCTTTGGCGGCTGTAGGTGCATCAACACCTATAATAAACATGCTGGTTGGCTTTTTTGTTGGTGTTTCAACAGGAGCAAGTGTTGTTATAGCCCAATTTTTCGGGGCAGGGGACAAGCGTAAGCTTCGTGACGCTGTACATGCATCTGTGTTAGCAACAATTGTGCTTGGTATTTTGTTTACAGTACTTGGCGTTGGATTTTCTCCAGTTATGCTTCGCATTATTAAAACGCCGCATGAAGTTTTTGATAATGCTGTTCTATATTTGCGTATTTACTTTTTTTCCATAGGGGCACTTATGATTTATAACATAGGGGCGGCTATTTTGCGTGCAGTGGGAGATTCTAAGCGTCCATTATATTTCCTTTGTTTTTCTTCAATTGTAAATATTGTGTTGGATGTTTCATTTGTAGTGGTGTTTAAGATGGGAATAGCAGGGGTTGCATGGGCTACGTTGGTGGCACAGGTTATGTCTGCGGTGTTAGTAATGCTGTTGCTTTTTAAAACACAAGAAGGGTATAAGGTAGAGTTAAAATATTTAATTTATAATGGAGATATGATTAAGAGAATAATGGCTATAGGGTTACCAAGTGGATTTCAGCAATTAATTACCGCGGTGTCTAATGTAATAGTGCAGTCCTATGTAAATCAATTTGGCTCGGCGGCTATTGCTGGGTTTGGCGCATATCTTAAAATTGATAATTTTTTGATATTGCCAATACAAAGTATTGCCCTTGCTGTTATTACATTTACAGGACAAAACCTTGGTGCAGGAAAAATAAAACGTGCAAAAGAGGGCGTTCGTGTTGCATTAATTATTACAATGGTAAGTAACATTACAATGTGCCTAATATTATTTTTTGCGGGTAAATATGTATTGCGTATTTTTTCGCCAGACCAAGGTGTTATGTACTATGGTAATTTATTAATAAAAACTTTTATGCCACTATACTTTACCCTTGGAATTTGCTTAATTTACGCTGGGGCAATGAGAGGTTTTGGCGAGGCTATTGCACCAATGGTAATTATGACAAGTTGTTTTGTTGTGCTTAGGCAGGCGTTTTTATTTATAGGCACACATGTTGTATTTTCATTTAATGTAGTAGCATTAGGGTACCCTATAACATGGGTTGCGGCAGGAATTTCCACCTACCTTTACTATAAAAAAGGTAAGTGGTCAAAAAAGTGCCTTGGTGTTTTAGACAATAATAAGGGTTTAGAAATTAATGATACCTCAAGAACGGATTTCCTGTGATGGTATTAACTTAGGGTCAGTGCTAAGTTCATCTTTATTTTCTTTTCGTTCACCAGTTTTAAGCTCGCTTATTATAAGCCCTGTAAGGGTTAAAATTGTTCCGATAATTGCAATTGGTGTTATGTGCTCATGTAGTACAATTGCAGAAGTAATAACTGTAACTACAGGAGTGGCATAAATATAAACGCTGGTTTTTGTAGGCCCAAGAATTCGTATGGCACTATTCCATATAACGAAGCAAAGTGCCGATGCCCCAAGGCCTAAATACATTAGGTTAAAAAGTACTTTTGGTTTGGTTAAAAGTTGTATACTTGGTGAAAAATCCATAACAAAAAGTGCTGGAATCATAAATACAAGGCCGTAAAAAAATACACGTCTTGTGGTTAAAATAGTATTATAGTTAAGTGCACTTATTTTTTTTGTTAGTACGGAATAGAAAGCCCAAACAAGGGCTGCAAGTACGGTAAGAATGTCGCCCAGAGGATTAAGTTTCAGTACAGCACTTCCGTTAAGGCTAATTACAATAATTCCAGTAATGGCGAATAAAAAACCTATAATGAAATTTACCTTGAATTTTTCACTATCCAAAAAAATATGGGAAACTATGGCTGTAAAAAATGGTGCTATGGAAATTATTATGCCAACATTTGATGCAAACGAGTATGTAAGAGCAATGTTTTCCAATAGAAAATAAAGAGTTACACCACAAAGCCCAGCACTCATAAAAAGTAGCTCTTGTTCCTTTGTTGTAAACCCAAGGCGTTTTGGGTAAAAAATAGTTAATGCAGCAAAACCCATAACAAAACGAATAAATAAAATCTCTATAGGTGTTAAGTCCACCAGCAGAACCTTTGTTGCAATAAAGGTTGTACCCCAAACTATAACTGTAAAAATTGCAAACAAATGTCCCTTAAGTGTGTTGCTTTCCATTTTAATAACTCCCTTCCTAGTTGATGTTCCTATGTATATTATCAATACATGATAGACCTTTGAGCAGTAGAATGCAACTTGAATTTAATTAAGTAAATATATATGTATTTTTAAATGTTCAACAAAATATATAAGTATACAAAGTTAGTATAAAACAAAATGTTTGTTTTTGTATATTAATTTTAAAAAAGCTGAATTAATGGGCACAAAATAAATATAAGCATTGAGATTATTCGTATTATATGGTAAAATTTTACTATAAATAAAACGGGATTATTTTATATTGTTTTTAGAAAGAAGGGTCGCTTATGAATGAAAAAATTTTAAACAACGCAGGAATTGATTGTCACTCAGGAATAAGAAGATTTTCAGGAAGAGCAGATTTGTATGAAAAGTATTTAAAGAAATTTCCAGATGATGAAAATATGCAGCTTGCTAAAAAAGCAATAGAGGAAAAAAATTATGAAGAGCTGCTTGAATATGTACATACACTTAAAGGGGTAACAGGTAATCTTAGCATAACTGAGCTTTTCGGAAGCTGTGATGAGCTTGTGGACATATTAAGGGCAAAAGAATTTAACCATGCAGATGCAATTTTTAAAAGAATTTGCTTACTTTACGCAGATGTTTGTAAGGCAATTAAAGCAGAAAATGAGAACTGATATAAATTTGAACCAAAGTAGGCACAGACATATTCTGTGTCTATGCTTTTTTATGAGTAGAAAAGCATGGCTAATTTAATGTAGAAACTGTTATAATACATGGAAAAAGTTTGAAATGTATATATAAATTTAGTATAATATTTCTGCGTCAAAAAAACAAGAGAAAAAAATTACTGTATATTATGTGGCAGCTTTTTAATTTGTGGATATACGCATATACGAGGCTGTTTTTTACAATAGAACAAGTAAAATATATAAGGGGATAAAAAACGATGAAGGCGAAGAAAACAAAATATAGTAAAATCTTTTCGCTTCCATTAGTTTCCATTGTTGCGGTGATTTTTATGGTTGCCTCATTTATGAGTTTTGCAAAAGACATTGTGGAAATTTCAAGAGAAAATAGTGAGGAAAAGCTGGAGGAAAGTACTGAATATATTTCTAAATTTATTGTTAAAAACGTTGATGATGTAGGTGAAATCGTTAAAGAAGAAAATTTTGTTGTTTTTCAACAGGACGGCAAAATAATAATAAACAGTTTTAAGGAAAAACCTATAATATCCGATAATGATGACCTTTGGGCTTCTTTAGAAAACACTAGTTTTCAAGAAGGATACAGTTATTTGAGTTTTAGACAAGATGTAAGCAATGGTAAAAGTGGATTTATAAGATATAGTGATAAGTGTGGTGTAAGGCTTGGGTATTATTCACCTGTTGGTATAAACAATTGGTACATTTTACAGATATTGCCTCAAAATGTGGTCGCTGGACATAGTCAACAAGTTAATTATTTGGCAACAATTATGGTTATAAAAATAATTGGTGCATTGCTTATTTTAGGAATTTATGTAATTAAAAAACAGCATAGCTATCAAAATTTAATTTTAAATGCGAACCTTGATATAAAAACACTTGCGGATGCCATACCTGGAGGTGTGCAAAAATGTACCTTCGATGAAAAGTGTGAATTTGTATACGTAAGCCAGGGTTTTATTGATTTGATAGGTTACAGCAGAGAGGAACTCCATTCACGCTTTGACAACCGGTTTATAAATACAGTTTATCATGAGGATGTTGAAAGAGTTCAAAAAAAGCTTGAAACCTATAAGGGTGAAGAAACTATAGACCTTGAATACAGATTAGAACGAAAGGACGGCAAAATAATTTGGGTAACAGACAGGTGCAATATAGTTAAGGATGAGAACGACAAACCATATTATTACTGCGTTGTTATAGACATTACCAGTGCCAAAAAAGTGCAGATAGAGCAGCAGATTAGCAACGAAAAATTTAAAATAGCAATGGGTCATTTATCATGTGCGGTGTTTGAATATGACCCAAAAAATGATACTATTTATAACGGAGAGGATATAGTAAAGAAATACAATATATCATCAATTGCAAAATGCACACCTAAAGAAATAACCGAGAAGAACATAGTGGATAGAGACTATGCCAATGTGTATATTAATATGTTTAACAGTATTCGCTGTGGACAAAATGTGGCAAGTTGCGTTGTGCTTGCCCATAATGGTGATGTAAACTACTGGTATAAAATTACCCTTACTGCGGTTTTGGATGAGGGGAAAAAACCTATTTGGGCAATTGGCACTGTTGAGAATATAACAAAGCTTAAGGAAATAGAGCAAAGATTTCAAAAGGAAGGACAGTACCGTGAATTGTATATGGCAGATGCCGTACTAATACATGAGGTAAATGTTACCCG
>JAQVIB010000050.1 GCA_028695945.1 Lachnospiraceae bacterium | reverse complement strand
AAAATATTGCAAAAATAGTTTTTTCAGTAACAATTTATGATGCAGAAACACGCAGACAAAATTTTGGACAGGTTTCTAATGCATTTGTTCGTATTATGGACGAAGAAAAGGGAGAAGAACTGGTAAGGTATGACCTTGGTGAAGATTTTTCAATTGAAACTGCCGCAGTGTTTGGTGAGCTTTACAAAAATAATGGAGAGTGGAAATTTAATGCCATTGGCAGTGGATACCAAGGCGGGTTAGCCGCACTTTGTGCAAATTATGGCGTAGAGACCGACTAAAGAAAGGAAGAGGCGTAATGTCTATAAGTTTACAAAAAGGACAGAAAGTTAGTTTAACAAAAGAAAATGCAGGTTTAAGCCGTGTAATAGTTGGTCTTGGATGGGATGAAGTTAAGCAGTCAGGTGGAGGTTTGCTTTCAGGGCTTTTTGGCTCAAAAGAGGAAAATGTGGATTGCGATGCATCTGCAATATTGTTAAAAGATGGAAAGTTTACAGCAAAAGAGGATGTAGTGTATTTCGGCAATTTAAGACACAAAAGTGACACCGTTATACATATGGGCGACAATTTAACAGGTGCAGGTGACGGTGATGACGAGCAGATTATTGTGGATTTAGCAAACATTCCAGCACAGTATGATAAGGTAGTTATTGTTGTCAATATTTATCAAGCAGACAAAAGAAAACAGCATTTTGGCATGATTGGAAATGCTTTTTGCCGTTTGGTTGATGCAAGAAATAATACCGAGTTGCTAAAATACAACTTAACAGAAAACTACAGCGGTATGACAGCTATGATTTTTGGTGAGATATATAAACACAACGGCGAATGGAAATTTAACGCTATTGGTCAAGGCACAAATGACACAGGAATTGGTCAGCTTGCGGAAAGATTTAAATAAATAATATAATGACAGCCAGTGGGGCAAGCTTTTAAACTTAACCCACTGGTTTACGGTTTAAAAAAGAGGAGCATGTATGAAAAATTTTGGATTGACAGATGCACAGGTGCAGGCATCGAAAGAAAAATACGGAGATAACTGCCTTACGGAGCATGAAACAGAAAGCTTTTGGAGCAAACTGTTGGGCAACTTTGGTGACCCAATGATAAAGATTTTATGTGTTGCACTTATAATTAATATAATATTTGCATTCCTGGGTCAAACTGAATGGTATGAGTCTTTAGGTATTGCTATAGCAGTAATCTTAGCAACATTTGTTTCAACTTTTTCTGAATATAGAAATGAAAACGCTTTCCAAAAACTTCAAGAGGAGGCGTCTAGAATATACTGCAAGGTATACAGAAATGGAGATATTACTGAAATTCCAATTAATGATATTGTAGTGGATGACTGTATACTTTTGCAATTAGGTGATAAAATTCCAGCAGATGGTATTATTGTTGATGGGAACATTAAGGTTGACCAATCTGTGCTTAACGGTGAAAGTAAAGAGGCAAGCAAAAGTGTTATGCCAGATGACTATATTGACCAAAATTCTTCAATGGACTTTTTAAATAAATATAAGGTGTTCAGAGGTTCGGTTGTGTGTGGCGGAAATGCAATTATGCAGGTTACTACCGTTGGAGACAAATCGGTTTACGGGCAGATAGCCAGCGAGTTACAATGTGAAGATGAAAGAGATTCGCCGTTAAAGGTAAAGCTTAGCAACCTTGCAAACGGAATAAGCAAGTTCGGCTATATTGGAGGTATTGCTATTGCCGTTGCATTTTTGTTTCAGCGAATTGTAATTCACAATGGGTTTGATATGGTACAGATAGCGGCATATTGTTCTAATTGGATGACAATAGTAAATGACCTTGTTGAGGCAGTTATGCTTGCAGTTATTATTATAGTAATGGCTGTACCAGAAGGTTTGCCACTTATGATAGCCCTTGTATCTGCACTTAACATGGGGAAAATGCTTAAAGATAACGTTCTTGTAAGAAAAATATCAGGTATAGAAACAGCGGGAAGTTTAAACATTCTTTTCAGTGATAAAACAGGAACTATTACAAAAGGTCAGCTTGAAGCCGTTACATTTGTAGATGGTAAAGCAAATATGTACGATAGCTACGATAAGGTTGTAGGCGAACTTGGGAAAGTTCTTTCAATGAGTATTCAGAATAACACTGATGCTGTAGTTTCTGGTCAGGGAAATGAAATGAAAATTATTGGTGGAAATGCAACAGAAAGAGCAGTATTGTCCTATGCTGCAAAATCACGCCATGCATCAACAACAAATGTAGCTCAAATTTCATCAATACCATTTAATAGCTCAAATAAATATTCTGCTACCTCTGTAGAGATTGAAGGAGAGAAAAAATTAACATTAATTAAAGGAGCTCCTGAAAAAATTATTGAAAAATGTACAACTTATTATGATGAAAAAGGCAATGCTGTTGCCCTTACAAATAAAGCAGCCATTGAAGAGCGAATTAATGAACTTGCCGAAAGAGCAATTCGTGTTCTTGCTTTGGCTGTATCTAAAGAGTTTATTAAAGAGGATTCACTTCCAGATGGAGAGTGGACTTTGGTTGGTGTAATAGGTATACGTGACGAAGTTAGACCAGAATCTGCTATTGCAATAAAAGAGGTTCAGGATGCAGGTATTCAGGTTGTTATGATTACAGGTGACAGAAAGGATACTGCAGTTGCCATTGCGAAAGAAGCTGGAATTGTTCAAAGAGAAAACGACGTTGTGCTTACATCTGATGAACTTGGTGCAATGAGCGATGACGAAGTTAAGAGTAAAATTGACAGCATAAGAGTGGTTTCTAGAGCATTGCCAAGTGACAAAAGCAGACTTGTTCGCCTTGCACAGGAGTGTGGACTGGTAGTTGGAATGACAGGCGACGGTGTTAACGACTCTCCTGCATTAAAGAAGGCAGACGTTGGTTTTGCTATGGGCGGTGGAACAGAGGTTGCCAAGGAAGCAAGTGACATCGTTATTATGGATGACAATTTCAGCTCAATTGATAAAGCTATCCTTTATGGCAGAACTATATTTAACAGTATAAGAAAATTCATTATTTTTCAGCTTACAATTAATGTTAGTGCAGTTCTTATTTCTTTTGCGGCACCACTTTTGGGAATGGAAAGTCCACTTTCTATAATTCAAATTTTGTGGGTAAATCTTGTTATGGATACTTTGGCAGCACTGGCATTTGGCGGTGAGCCGGCGTTAAAACGGTATATGCGTGAAAAGCCTAAAAAGCGTGATGAAAGCATAATTAGCAAGAAAATGTGGAGTTCCATTTTAATAGGTAGTGTATGGATATTTGCATTAAGTCTTTTCCTGTTGCTTTCTCCAATTAGTAATGGTTGGTTTAGGGGTGACCAAACTTCAAAATATTTGCTTACAGGTTACTTTACATTTTACATTTTTATTGCGGCATTTAATGCCTTTAATGCAAGAACAGACGAAACTAATTTACTTGATAATATCACCCAAAACCATGGTTTCTGGAAGGTTATATTGCTTATTATTGTTGTGCAGGTAATTATGACTGACTTTGGTGGAAATATACTTAGATGCTATGGATTGGTGGCAAATGAATGGATTGTGGTTGTTTTACTTGCATTTACAATTATTCCTATAGATATTATTCGCAAGGCAATTGTCGGTAAAAAATAAACTGTTTATTCAAGTTCCTTCCATATAATTGGTAGGAACTTGTTTTTATAAAGGAGACTACATGAGGATATTTTTGTCGGACTTAGATAATACACTTATTTATTCCTATAAGCATAACATTGGAAAAGATGTTGTTTTGGTGGAAACAAAAGAAGGTAAAGAGTTATCTTTTATGACATCAAAAGCACACAAGCTTTTGGAGAAAATTAAAGATGAGATGGAGTTTATTCCACTTACAACAAGGTCGTTGGAACAATATAGGCGTATATTTTTCAGTGACAAGTGGAAAGTTGATTTTGCATTAGTAGCAAATGGCGGGATATTGCTTAATAACAATAAGATTGATGAAAACTGGTATAATGAGTCGTTGGGATTAATTGAAAATGCAAAACAACAGCTTGAACTTGGCATGGAAATACTTAAAAATGATAGAAATGTATTTTTTGAAGTGAGAATGGTTGACGGTTTGTTCATTTTTACGAAAAGTAATGATGTTACTTCAACAAGGGATAATCTTGAAAGACAACTAGATTTGTCAGTAGTTAGCGTTTTTAACAACGGAAATAAGGTTTACATATTCCCAGAGAAACTTAACAAAGGAACAGCAGTTGAGAGAATAAGAAAGCTTAAGAACCCAGAGATTATTTTTGCCGCAGGTGATAGTGATTTTGATATACCAATGCTTAAAAAGGCAGATATTCCAATTTTCCCCAGGGAGCTTGGCCAGTTTTTGAATAACCATAAAAATGTATTAATGGTGGAAAGTGATAATATTTTTTCAGATGTTATTGTAGACTATGTTTTTAAGAATTAAAAAAGAGGCGAAGTGTATTCGCCTCTATATATTATTGATTTGTTAAAGTTTTAAAGAATTCCTCAGTTGAAAGTGTGTATGCCACATCCACATAAGAGTCTTTTTTTATTATAAATTCTGAAAGACCGTACTCTGTGCCGTTATCTGCCCAGTCATAGGTATATCCTAACCTTGTCCATGGAAAAGCGGAATCTTCGTATGACCATTTAATATTATTGTTAAACCAGCTAATATATTCACTATCTGGCTGTGCCAAAAAAGTATCCGTTATATTAGAATCTGAAGCATTGTATGTATATGCAGGGCGAAGAACATCGGCAGGGTTTACCCAAAGTGCAGTTACATGGGTATAGCCCTTATTTATTGGAAGGCCTAGAAGTTGCTCAAAGCGTTGAGTTGATGGTGAACCATTTTCTTCAACCCAATTTTTCATTTCATTAGGGGTAAATGTCCAAACTTCGCCCCATTTTAAATTTGATATAGTTCCATCAACATAGCTGTTAGGATATTTATGCCATGTTAAAAGAAGAACTTTGTCGCCTTCTTTATTCCAAGTTACCATATCACTATCTTTTGAAATGGAGACGACAGGTAAAATTTCTTCTGGCTCAATGGTTTTTGAATCCACAACTGCTTTTAAATATAGGGCATTAAGTACATGTTCTTTTTGTTTTTCAACAAGGCGAATAGGTATTTTTTTGTTTGAAGTTGTGGTATAAAAAGTTTGGTTTGAGTTTATGGGTTTGGCAAATGTAGGTGATATTGTTATTGAAATTAGCGTTAGAACCATTGCAATAGACCATATTTTGCGTAAATGCTTTAAATTTTTCATAAGTTTCTCCTTTTGAAATTTTAATAATATTATAAGGGGAAAAATTTGGTAAGTCAAACTTTATAATGCCCAAAGTGCTTTGTTGGAAATAGGAAAACCCCTGATTGAATATACATAAGCTGAGGTGATTAATGTGAAAAATATTTTTAAAGACAAAAGAAAGGTGTTCGTTGCAGTATGGGCAATTATTGGTATATTTGCACTAATGTATTGTGTAAAGCCTACGGCCAAAACTGTTTTTTCGGCATTTGCTGCTACTGAACGAAAGCTTCCAATTTATTGTGTTGAAACAGAGAAAAAGCAGGTGGCAATTAGTTTTGATGCGGCATGGGGTGCAGGTATTTATCGTGGGTTTAAGTATTTAAAGTATGATTGAAAGAGATGAATATACGATTTAGATTTTGAAGTTAAAAATTCAACAACAAAATCCATAATTTAAATTTTTTTTAATTTGGAAATTAGGCACCGGTTAACAAGATTGTGTTTAGAGCCCTCGTCATGCCGGATTCCGGTTTTATTAGTGGATATGAGGAAATACCTAATTTTTGTATCTACTTAATTATAATATATAGAATCAAAGCATGTCCATCTTTAATATAGATCCATTCTCAATTAAACTCAATGAGAAAATTGAGAAAAAACAAAACTTATCATAATATTGGTTAGTAGTTCAATTTTTATTTCAATTTGTACTATTATTGCTCAGTTATTTAATATGCAAAAATGGAATTTTTATAATAATGCGCCTATATCTTTCGTGATTCAGGTGTTTTTTTGAGTTGCGGAAATAGATTCCATAGGATAAACTTAATGTATCGGTATGGGAAATTTAATGAAGACATAAGAAAAGGGGTATAATAATGCCGTTTGAAATAATACGAAATGATATAACGAAAGTTCACGCTGATGCAATTGTAAATACGGCAAACGTATCCTTGCTTGGTGGCGGAGGGGTTGATGGAGCAATCCATCGTGTTGCAGGACCCGAACTGCTTGCAGAATGCCGGTTACTTGGAGGCTGTGAAGTGGGGCAAGCCAAAATGACAAAGGGATATATGTTACCCTCGAAGTTTGTCATACATACAGTTGGGCCGGTTTGGAACGATGGTAAAAGCAACGAGGAAAAACTTTTGGCAGACTGTTATAAAAACTCTCTTAAATTGGCCAAAGAAAATAGGCTTGAGAGTATTGCTTTCCCCTTAATATCTACAGGAGCTTTCGGCTATCCCAAGGATAAAGCATTAAAAATTGCAATTTCGGTTATCGGAGATTTTCTGTTAAGTTATGAGATGGTAGTGTATCTCGTTGTGTTTGACAAGACGGCGTTTATGCTGTCAGAAAAGCTATTTTCATCTATAAAACAATATATTGATGAAAAATATATTGGAGAATTCGCATCAAGTACAAGTTATTCAAGCAGTATTTCAATAGTTGGATCAGCACTAAATATTAAACGCAAACGTAATCTTAAAGATGTAGTAAAGCATATGGATGAAACCTTTTCACAAATGTTATTGCGTCTGATTGATGAAAAGGGCATGACGGATGCTGAAACATATAAAAAAGCAAATATTGACCGAAGACTGTTTTCTAAAATACGAAACAATGTGAATTACAATCCAAGTAAACCGACAGCTATTGCATTTGCAATTGCTTTGCACCTGAATCTTGATGAAACTAAAGATCTTTTATTAAAGGCTGGATTCGCCCTTTCTCGAAGTAGCATATTTGACATTATAATTGACTGCTTTCTTAATGAAGGTAATTACAATATATTTGAGATAAATCAAGCCCTTTTTGCTTTTGACCAACCTCTGCTTGGACAATAGTTGTTGCTGTGTAAATCATTTGTCGCACGGCATGCGACCTAAGAACGCATATAAAATGTTATTCTATAACCATAATAATTGATTGGAGGATAACATTATGAAAAAAGATTTGACTGAACTGGTATTTATTCTTGACAGAAGTGGATCGATGAGTGGTCTTGAAAGCGACACAATTGGAGGGTACAACGCCTTACTGGAAAAACAGAAGACAGAACCTGGCGAAGCCATAATAACAACTGTGCTGTTTGATGACAAGATCGAATTTCTCCATGAACGCATCGACCTTCGGTGTATAGCTCCTATAACAGATGAAGAGTACTTTGTGAGAGGCAGTACTGCACTACTAGATGCTATTGGTATCACGATTAACAAAATAGGAAATGTTCAGAAGCATGTGGCTGAAGATGAAAGAGCTGAACATGTTATGATTGTGATTACCACCGATGGTATGGAAAACTCTAGTCAGGAATTCAGTTATAAAAAAGTGCGCAAAATGATTGAGTATCAGAAAAGCAAATATGGGTGGGAGTTTATTTTCCTTGGTGCAAATATTGATGCTATTGCTACTGCAGAACGTTTTGGTATCCAAAAAGACAGGGCAACAAATTATAATGCTGACAGCGTGGGTACTTTGTTAAATTATCAAGTTATAAGTGAAACTGTGAGTTGTATTCGAGCAAATCGTTCTATATCAGAAAATTGGAAGGGACGCATTGATGAGGATTTTAAGAAACGAAAAAGCGAAAGATGAAATAATGTGTACAATTATTGGGCTTTTTATGTGGATTAAAAGCCAGGGGAATAATATTGAAGTATTGGAGGAGCCATAATGTCATTTAAAATAGGGTCTTTTAATGTGAAAAATCTTTCGTTGGCAACAGGACGTGATTTGGATCGTATTGCATCTATTATACGGGATAATGATATGGATATTGTTGCAATGCAGGAAGTACTAAGTGAAGGAAAAATATTAACTGGCATTAATTCTAAAAGCGTTTCAGGACAAGCTAAAGCATATGATTATTCATTAAAAAGTCGATTGGGAAGAGAATGGGATATTTGTTGGAGAGATCCAGAGACAAGTGCGAAAAATTATCCTTTTTTAGGTGGAGATTCTAGAGGTGAGGGTTATGCCTTTTTGTGGAATACATCGAAGTTTGAGTTACCTATTGATGATAAAGGGAATAAAGTATTTCCTAGAATATGGAGAAATTATAGAACAGACAGTGATTCAGGACTGATTCGATTGATGAGAGATCCATGTTATGGAAGATTTATTGTAAAAGGAAGACCAGCTGAAATAAGGTTATTAACAACACATATTGTTTATGGAAAGCCTAGTGCAGATAATTTGGATGTTGATTTGGATTTTGGAGCAATTGCAATGAGAAATAATGAATTTCAAATATTAGCTGGACAGATTTATCCAAGGATTAGTGAATACTATAAAGATATCAACTGTACCTCTCCGTATACCATTATTTTGGGAGACTACAATTTAAATCTGAAAAGCAGTGTAGCGAATAAAGCATATGTACCATCAGTGGCATGCTTTGATAGTAAAGGAAGGATGACTATAGAAAATGAAAATTCTTATGCCACTATTTATACAGTTCAGGATGAACTAACCACATTGAAAAGTAATGAGGATGGATTTGCTAATAATTATGACCATTTTTCATATGATGGAAGAGTTAGCGGACAAATCATACAGGGAAGTGTTCACGCAATAAATGCGGTTGAACAGCATATTAAGGACGAGAATTCAAAATATGATACATATAGAAAGGAAATATCAGACCATTTACCAATAATTATAGAGATAGACATTTAGGATGGAGGCAGAAGGATGGGGAACGTAGTGACTCAAAAAGGGATAGAAGAGATAGATCAGAATGTATTAAGGGCAGTGTATGCTTTGAATATGTGTACGGTTTCTGTGTCCCAAATCATTGACTATAATGATGTATATATATTGGAACAGGAATATGAAGCAATTCTAAATAATTTAAATTTAGAAACAATGCCTAAAGCAGATGCACTGAAAAATATCCTAATAGAACTACTTAATACAATTACTTTTTTTAGAATCCAGGAAATCAGAAAGACAGAGATAGAAAAGAAGTATCAACAAAAGATGAAAAACGCAATATGGTCGGCCATTCCAAATCTGAATGTAATTGTTGCAGGAGGTCCAGTTGCGATAGCGTACTCTTTAGCTAGCCAGGTTGGAATAGGATATATGAATTATCGGAAGGAAAAGAACAATGCGTTGAATGAGAAGGAAAAGGAGGCATTAGAACTAAGAATAACGGCTATAGAACAATTTAATGCACTTAGAAGAGAACTATTTACAACAGCATGGGAACTTGCAGAAGAGTATAATTTTGACGACCGATTAAGATTAACAGAAAAACAAATCAAACAATATAATAAAATACTAATGGATCAGGATGAATTGAGAAAGTATGTAAGATTAGAGGCGATTCAAGATAAATTTGAGGCATTTCCTCCATTTTGGTATTTCTTTGGACATACAGCTTGCTATATTGCTGAAAATAAAGATCTACCATTAGAGCCATGGGAAAGAGATGAATTTAGACGTAAATCTAAAATACATTTCCAGAAATATGCGAACCTTAATAAGTTTAATATTCTAAGAGAAGATCAAATGACGTCAGCGTTTGCACTAGAATATATTGATTTATTATTACTAGAAGAAAATACTGACAATAAGCCAAAGATTGATGAATTGATTCATATTGCGGTAGATATGTCGGGTAACTCGCTAGACATTAAAGAATTATGCGCAATCGCATATTTGAAAATCGGAAATACTGATGCTTCGGCAGAATTGCTTAAGCAGTTAGTAAATGAAGAATACAATACAATAACTAATGCAAAATTGTTAAGTAGAATTTATGTGAGCCAGTACTTGAACGGTAGTAGCAAGACAGCGAAATTCGATTACAAGACATTACAATTAAGAGTGGGGGAAAATAATTTAGATTATTTGTTCCCTATGCCAGAAAAAATCGAAGAAGATTCAAAATTGCAATTAGAATATTTGGAGGATCAGAAAGCTAGGTTGCAGATGGATTATCGTTTAGCAATTAATGAATTATCACGAAAATTTACAATCAAATTTAATGCTGTGATGCCTGCACCAGATGGATATGGAGATTCTTCACATGATGATTATTATTCATATTCAGAGCAAGCAATCATGAGGAGAGAAGACGATTTCAAAAGAGTGTTGATGGATTCTACAAAAAGTAACGAATTCATTCATGAACTATCATCTGTCGGATTTAGGTTTAAGTACATAGATATATTGAATGAAGTTATGGTTGCGTATGATGATTTAGAACTCTGGAAGAAGTGAGAGAACCATGATGTTTATACACTATCAGTTAGAGCAAATATTGTTCAGAAAGGTAACATATTGAAGGAAATACAAGCTCATATGGATTCAAATCAGTTTAATTTCGAAGATTACAGAGCGTTGCAAAGAGAG
>JAQVIB010000049.1 GCA_028695945.1 Lachnospiraceae bacterium | reverse complement strand
CACCCTTTTGGGTATTTCCTTATTCCCGCCAAAAAGTAAAAATGGTACGGCTCTTGTAATAACTGTACATACTGCAACAATTGCTATTATAATTATTGCACTTCCTGTAGAAATCATACCCCTTCTCCCTTCTTTTCTTCGTCAAGTGTATTTCGAAGTATATTAAGTATAAACACTGTAACTACTAAAGATGGTAAGATGAATTTGCTTGGTCCTAATATAATAAGAAAAATAAGTCCGGATACAACGCCTGTTATAGCTGGAATTTGGCTTTTTGCATCAATCCATTGTTCTACAAATATTACCGTAAACAATGCTGTCATGGCAAAATCTATGCCTGTCATATCAAATGGTATAACCTTGCCTATAATTCCACCAGCTACACTGCCAATTAGCCAATAACACTGGTCAAGGAATGCGATAAAAAAATATGACCAGTTTTCTTTATAGCGTTTTGGCGGTATTGTAGAACATAAAAGTGAGTAGGTCTCATCTGTAAGTGAAAAAACCATGTATGGATATAGTTTACCCATTTTTTTAAATTTCTCAATAAAGCTTAGGCCATAAAAAGCATGTCGGCTATTTATAAGCAATGTCATTATAGCAACTGTAGGTAACGATACGTTGCCTGTAAGCAATGTTACAAGTACAAATTGCATAGACCCTGCATATACAACCAAGCTTATTAAAAACGCCCAAGCAAAACTGTAGCCTGCGTTTTGCAAAAGCAGACCAAAAGCCAAGCCTGTAAATAAATATCCACACATTACTGGAAGTGTTTTAATAAATGAATATCTTAGAGTGTCTTTCATGTACAACCTCCTTTTCATCGTGTTTTTATATAATTAGGGCAGAGAAAATATCCTCTGCCCCAATGTTTAATACTAAAATTTATTATTTATCCCTTAAGATAGCTCCAAGCTCACTTTCAAGAGTAGATAGAATTTTTTTCATCACTGCATTAACATCATCGTCCACTAATGTTCTGTCCGGTGCTCTAAATGTGATAGAATAAGAAACTGACTTAAAGCCTTTTTCAATTTGGCTTCCTTGGTAAACGTCAAAAAGGTTAATTGCTTCAAGAAGCTTTCCGCCTTTTTTCTTAATTGCATTTTCAATTTCCTTAACAAAAACATTTTCGTTGATAACCATTGAAATATCACGGGTTACCGCTGGGAATTTAGGAAGTGCCTTATAAACGCTAACCATGCATGCCGTATCAATCATAGCTTCTACATCAAGCACAGCAATATAAACTCTTGTGCCAATTGAATAGTTATTTGCAACCGCTGGGTGAAGTTCACCAAAATAACCAAAGCTTTCTCCATTTATAGAAACACTTGCAGTACGTCCTGGGTGCATCCAACTAATGTTGTTTTCAGGGGAATATTCAACTTTTTCACTCATTCCAAGAACGTTAAAAAGGTATTCAACAATTCCCTTTAAGCCGAAGAAATCCATTTTACCATACATACCAATGGTAAGTTTTTGTGGTTCATTAGGAAGTTCAGTTAAAGGCAATGCCTTAGGAATATAAACTTTTCCAATTTCAAAAAGCCCTGCTTCTTCATTACGTCTGTTATAGTTTGTTGAAAGTGAGTTAAGCATACCGTTTAATGTAGTTGTTCTCATTACTGAAAAATCTTCACCTAGTGGGTTAGAAATTTTAATAACCTTTCTTAAGTCAGAATCTTCTGATATATTAAGCTTTTCAAATACCTTAGGGCTTTCGAATGTAAAGTTCATTGCCTCGCAAAGTCCATTGGTAATCATAGCTTTTTTAATTACATCAGCAATTGTTTGACTATATGTTTTTTTGCCAACAGTTGGTGTTCCAGCCGCAAGGGTCGGAACAATTTTATTATAGCCATAGAAACGTGCAACTTCCTCAGCAAGGTCTGCCTGTGCCTCAAGGTCTGGGCGGAAAGTAGGAATTGTAACTGTCCTTGTTGCCTTATTCACTTTAATTTCAATTCTTTCAAATATATCAATCATTTCCTCCTCGGAAATATCTGTACCTAACAGACCATTTATCCATTCCGGGTCATAGCTTAATTGCCAAGTTTCCCTTTTGTTTGGATAGCAATCTACAGCACCCTTAACTACAGTGCCACAGCCAAGCATTTCAACAAGCTGAACAGCTCTGTCTACAGCAATACGGCTGATATTAGGGTCAAGTCCTTTTTCAAATTTGCTAGATGCGTCTGTTCTAAGACCAAGCTTTTTAGCTGTTATACGAACATTAGGGCCATTGAAGTTTGCTGATTCGAAAAGAACAGTAGCTGTATCTCCTGTAATCATGCTGTTTGCTCCACCCATAACGCCTGCAACTGCAACTGCCTTGTTTGGGTCTGCAATAACAAGCATACTGCTGTCAAGTTTTCTTTCAATTCCGTCAAGGGTGTTGAAAGTTTCGCCGTCGTTTGCATTTCTTACAATAATTTTGTGTTCATCTATTGTATCTATACTGAATGCATGCATTGGCTGACCAAGCTCGCTCATAACATAGTTTGTTATGTCAACAATATTGTTAATAGGTCTTATACCTACTGAACGAAGGCGTTTTCTCATCCAACGTGGTGATGGTGCAATTTTTACATCTTTAACAACTCTTGCAACATAACGTGGGCAAAGGTGGGAATTCTTTATTTCCACTGAAATCATTTCATTTATATCTCCGTCAGCCTCTTCCCTAACTGTAACTTCTGGAAATTTAAAGTCCTTTTTGTAAGTAGCGGCTGTTTCTCTTGCCAAACCAACCATACTGAAACAGTCTGGTCTGTTAGATGTTATTTCAAACTCAACAGTGGTATCAAGTAAATCCATAACTTCTCTTACATCAGCACCAAGTGGCTGTTCACTTTCAAAAATGTAAATACCATTTTCAGGTGCTTCTGGAAAATCGTGTCTATCAAAACCAAGTTCTTCAACTGAACAAAGCATACCGTTACTTTCCACACCACGAAGCTTGCCTTTTTTAATTTTCACATCACCAGCAAGGTGTGCTCCGTCAGTTGCAACAGGAACATAAGCACCAACAAAAAGATTTGTAGCACCTGTTACTATTTGCAAAGGTTCTTCTCTTGCAACATCAATTTTTGTTATAACTAATTTATCTGCATCAGGGTGTTGGTCTATAGATAAAACCCTACCAACTATTACACCTGTAATATCTTTACAAATCTCCTCGTATCCCTCTACTTTAGAGCCACTAAGGGTAATATCTTCAACATAATCTTTAATATCTGCATCAACATCAACATAATCTTTTAACCAAGACATTGAAATATCCATTTATATTTTACCTCCTTTTTATTAGAATTGTTTTAAGAATTTAATGTCATTTTCAAAAAGTAGTCGCAAGTCGGTAATTCCGTATCGTTGCATTGCAACACGCTCAAGACCCATACCAAACGCAAATCCACTGTAAACGTCCGGGTCAATACCGCTCATTTTAAGCACCTTAGGATGAACCATACCGCAACCTAAAAGTTCTATATAACCCTCTCCTTTGCAAACCTTACATCCTTTTCCACCACAGGCAAAGCAAGTAACATCCATTTCAGCACTAGGCTCTGTAAATGGAAAGTGATGAGGGCGGAAACGAACCTTAGTATCCTCTCCGAACAATTCTTTTGCAAATACCGCAAGTGCACCTTTAAGGTCGCCCATTGTAATTCCTTTGTCTACAACAAGTCCTTCCAACTGATGGAAAATAGGTGAATGAGTTGCATCAACCTCGTCTGCACGGTAAACTGTACCTGGACAAATTACTCTTATAGGCAAATCACCTTTTTCCATTGTTCTAACCTGAACCGGTGAAGTTTGTGTTCTAAGCAAAATATCTCCGCTAATATAAAATGTGTCCTGCTCGTCTTTTGCAGGGTGGTTAGCAGGAATATTCAGTGCCTCAAAGTTGTAATAATCCTTTTCAATTTCTGGGCCTTCTGCTACGCTATAGCCCATACCAATAAATATATCTGTAATCTCGTCAATAACAATGCTCATTGGGTGCTTGTGACCACATGGTCCAGATTTACCCGGCATTGTTACATCGATGGTTTCTTTGGAAAGCCTGTGCTCCATTTCCATAGCTGCAAGTTTTGCTTTTGCTTCTTCAATTTTGGTCTCTATGTCCTGTCTTACTTCGTTTGCAAGCTGACCAATAATAGGTCTTTCCTCGTTTGTTAAGTCCTTCATACCTTTAAGGATAGCTGTAAGCTCACCTTTTTTCCCTAAAAGCTTTACCTTTATTTCATCAAGGTCTTTTACTTGCTGAACACTTTTTAAGGTTTCCAGTGCTCTATCATGTATTTCTTGTAACTCTTTTTTCATTTTAATTTGCTCCTTTCAAAATTTATGCAACAAAAAAGCCTTCAGTTCCCCTTACATAAAGGGACGAAGGCTACAATTCCGTGGTACCACCCAAATTCCTGCTATTGCAGGCACTTATTGTGCTCTAACAAGCACTTGTGCATAACGTGCACCCACGTATTTTCCTACTAAATATTGAATATAATAATTCAGAAAATCGGCTCTGGTGGGAACTTCAATAGTTTTTCCCTAAAAATGCTCTCAGCTATAGCATTTTATCTCTGAAAGGTTTTAAACCATCTACTTTTCACCTTCACTGCCTTTAAAAGTTTTATATCCTCATTATATTACCATAAAACTTTCAATTGTCAATAAAAATTTTCAAAATTTTAATAATATCATTGCTTTTTACCTATATTATTGATATACTTACCCGTAAACTATTTTTATCTATTGGCAAAAAAATTAATTTTGTCAGCAATACGAAAGGATTTTTTAATGGAAAACTTAAGATTTGAAGAAATGAATTTATCTAATAACACACTTAAAGCAGTACTTGATATGGGTTTTGAGGAAGCAACTCCTATCCAATCACAAGCAATACCAATTATTATGTCTGGAAAAGACGTTATTGGTCAAAGCCAAACAGGCACAGGTAAAACAGCATCTTTTGGCATACCTTGCCTTGAAATGATAAACCCTAAAGACAGACACCTACAGGCGGTTATTCTTTGCCCTACCAGAGAACTAGCTATACAGGTAAGCGAAGAATTCAGAAAACTCCTTAAATTTACAAGTAATATAATGGTACTGCCTATCTACGGTGGTCAGCCAATTGACAGACAAATTATGGCCCTTAAAAAAGGCGTACAGGTTATTATTGGTACACCAGGTCGTGTTATGGACCATATGCGTAGGCGTACACTTAAAATGGAAACCGTTAAATATGCTGTGCTTGATGAAGCTGATGAAATGCTGGATATGGGCTTTAGGGATGATATTGAAACAATTCTTAAAGAAATCCCAGAAGACCATCAAACAGTTATGTTCTCTGCCACAATGAGCCCTGCTATTATGGACTTAACAAAGAAGTTTTTAAAAGAACCAGAACTTGTTAAGGTTAACCGTAAAGAGCTTACTGTTCCTAAAATTGAACAGATTTATTTTGATGTTAAAGAAAAAAATAAGCTTGAGGCACTTTGCCGTCTTATTGACATTCACGAGCCAAAACTTACAATCATTTTCTGCAATACAAAGCGTAAGGTAGACGATATTGTTGAACAACTTTTAGGTAGAGGTTATTTTGCTGACGGACTTCATGGCGACCTTAAGCAAGGTCAACGTGACAGAGTTATGCAGAAATTCAGAAACGGCTCTATTGAAATTCTTGTTGCAACAGACGTTGCGGCACGTGGTATTGACGTTGATGACGTAGATGTTGTATTTAACTATGATATTCCACAAGATGAAGAATATTATGTACACCGTATTGGACGTACAGGACGTGCAGGGAAAAGTGGTAAGGCTTTTACATTTTGCACTGGTAAGGAAATTTATAAGCTTAGAGATATTATGCGTTATGCTAAAACAAAAATCATCCAGCAGAAACTGCCCACCCTTGATGATATTGAGACTACCAAAACAAATCTTTTTGTAGAAAAGATTAAGACAACAATTGAAGAAGGTAACCTCAACAAATATATTGATTTAGTGGAAAACATGCTTAATGATGATGTGGCTGCTATGGATGTAGCCGCCGCCCTTCTCAAGCTACAGCTTGGAGAAAAAGTAAGCGATTACAGTGATTCTGAAAATGACCTTAATGCACCAAATAGATATGTAGGCAGCAAAAGGGATATTGACCCATCAAGAGAAATGGTTCGTCTTTTTGTGAATGCAGGCAAAAAGAACCAAATTCGTGCAAAGGATATTGTTGGTGCTTTTGCAGGCGAAACAGGCGTGCCAGGTAAACTTATTGGCTCAATTGAGATTTATGATGACTACACCTACGTTGATGTACCTTATGAATATGCCAAGGATATAATTGAAGGTATGGAAGGCAACAAAATTAAGGGTAAAAAAATAAATATTGAAAAAGCTAAAAAGGTTAAAGTTAAAAAGAACGGCGGACACGATAAAAACAAAAAGCATAACTCCGATAGAAAATCCGAAGAAAACTAAATATAAATCCTTTTAAAATATATAAATGAGCTTTATTATTGAACCACTAACTCTCAAGTAAAAAATATAATAAAAATTCTTTGGTTACGCCAACCATTTTTTTATGGTTGGCGTCATTTTTACTGCTGTTCTACATAAGTAAAGCACCTTCACTTAATTTTGGAAGATGCTTTCGGCAATTCTGTATTGTTTACTTTTTCTCGTTTACTGCAATCCAAATTTCACAGGTATAGTCTGGATTTTGAGTATCTGCTGAAGGATAAACTTCAAGTTCTACTCCATTGCCGTATTCATAATTACTTTGTGGGAAAAACTCGGTGCAAATTTGTTGATATGTCTTTTGGAAAGCATTTGGCATTTTCCCTTTACAAGTAAAAACAGCATAGGTATACGCAGGTATTTCAATGATGTCAAACCCCTCATCCTCTATAGAGCCACCATTATATTCTGCTCCAATTCCATAAGGAAACTGGCAATCTGCCATTTCTCCGGAAAAACAAATACCTAAAATTCCATTTAAATTATCAAACTTGGCACATTTGCAAAGATTTTCCATCGTTCCATTTTCAATGCATTCATTCCAAAATGCAGAAATGTCTGCAACCGCTGTATCACCCTGTGGCTTACTAACTTGTTTTTTCTTGCAAATAACCTTAATAGCATCTTTTGTTTCAATCCTGTAATCCATTGTATTACCTCCTGATAAAATAAGTTTTACGGAGAGTCTTGAAAAGGATTTGATATTTCCACCATGCCTTGCTTCTGTTGGACTAATTCCATGAAATCGCATAAATGCACGCGAGAAACTTTCTGGAGTTTCGTATCCATATTTTAGTGCAATATCAATTACTTTGGTATTTGTGCGATACAGTTCATCTGCGGCAAGCGAAAGACGACGCATACGTACATAGTCGCTTATAGTAAACCCACACAGCATACTGAACATTCGTTGAAAATAAAATGCAGATGAGTAGGCTTGTTTTGCCACCACTTCATAGTCAATATCTTCTGTGAGGTGTAACTCAGTATAGTCAAGTGCACGTTGTATTCCTGTAATCCAATCCATTTTCCTCCTCCTTCCGTATGAGTTAATTCTATCAGCATTTGTTTTATGGCTCTTGACTTTTTTTGCGTTGTAATGTCATGTCATCAAATTTACTATAATAACATAACTTTTCAAACAAATAGCATAAAACTCAAGTTAAGGGTGCATACATTTTCTTGGAATAGCATTAAATCCAAGTTAACGTATGCACCCTCTTCTTTTAGACTTCTTTTTTATTTTCGTTGTCAAATATGAAACCAATTTTAACACAATCTATACCAATAATCATTGTGTATTGTTCCGTTTTAAAAATCATAGGCTCTCCATTTTTCTTAACAACCACCGCATCTTTTCTTTTCCCGTCTTCATTCCAGTAATAAAGAAAGTAGAAATCCTCATCATTTTTAACCGACCAAGTAAATTCACTCATGTACTTAACAAAAAAGTCTTCATCACAACTAAAGTATTTAAGCAGGTCTTTTTGAGCACTCGCATAGGTTTCAACATAATCTTTTTTTGTATCACAATTACACATAAAATGCACCCTCCATAGCAATTTTCATAATCCCTATATATGGTACAATTATTACACTTAGTTTGTCAACCTGTTTAGATACTTTTTCAAATATTTCCCTGTATAAGACCCTGTATTTTCTGCAACCTCCTCTGGAGTACCAACGGAAACAATCTCTCCGCCTCCGTCACCACCCTCTGGCCCAAGGTCTATAATATAATCCGCCGTTTTAATAACGTCTAAATTATGCTCTATTACAACAACTGTATTTCCACCCTCTGCCAGGCACTGTAAAATCTCTATAAGCTTGTGTACATCAGCAGTATGCAAACCTGTTGTTGGTTCATCTAAAATATACATGGTGCGTCCTGTACTTCTTCGGCTAAGTTCAGTTGCTAACTTAACCCTTTGTGCCTCTCCACCTGAAAGTGTTGTAGAGGACTGACCAAGCCTTACATAGCTAAGCCCAACATCGTAAAGGGTTTGTAATTTGTTTCTTAACTTAGGTAGGTTAGCAAAAAATTCTAATGCATCCTCCACCGTCATTTCCAGTACATCAGAAATAGTTTTACCTTTGTATTTAACCTCAAGTGTTTCACGATTATACCGCTTGCCATGGCAAACTTCACATGGAACAAAAATGTCAGGCAAAAAATGCATTTCAATTTTAACTATACCATCACCACTGCATGCCTCACATCTTCCACCCTTTACATTAAAACTGAAACGACCTTTTTTGTAACCACGCATTTTTGCTTCTGTTGTTTGAGCAAAAACATCTCTAATAAGGTCAAAAAGCCCTGTGTATGTGGCAGGATTGCTTCGTGGTGTTCTACCTATTGGCGATTGGTCTATATTTATTATTTTGTCCAGCTTTTCAGTTCCAGTCATGTCCATATGCATAGCAGGCTTGCATTTGGCTCTATTCAAGTCTCTGGCAAGACGTTTATACAAAATTTCGTTTACCAAAGAAGATTTACCCGAACCGCTTACACCTGTAACACATGTGAAAATACCAAGAGGTATATCCACATTTATTTTTTTAAGATTGTTTGCCTCTGCTCCAATAATTTTAAGCATATTAGTCTGGTCAACAGGACGTCTTACTTTAGGAACAGGTATAACCTTTGCTCCGCTTAAATATTGTCCCGTAACAGATTTTTCACACTTCATTATATCCTCTACTGTTCCCGAAAAAATAACTTCTCCGCCTTTTTCACCTGCGGCTGGGCCAATATCAACAATGTGATCACTTTCAAGCATTGTATCCTCGTCGTGTTCAACCACTATAAGTGAGTTTCCAATATCACGAAGGTTTTTTAGTGTTTTTATCAACTTATCATTGTCCCTTTGGTGCAAACCAATACTCGGTTCATCTAAAATATAAACTACACCCACAAGTCCAGACCCAATTTGAGTTGCAAGGCGAATTCGTTGTGCCTCACCACCAGAAAGAGTACCTGCCGCACGTGAAAGAGTAAGATATTCCAAACCTACGTCCACTAAAAAGCCAATACGTGCATTAATTTCTTTAAGAATTTGGTCGGCAATCATTGTATCTCTGCTATTCAATTTTAATGATGCAAAAAACTTCTGAATTTCTTTAACCGAAAGTTGAGTAACTTCAGAAATATTTTTATCACCAACAGTAATTGCTAATACTTCAGGTTTAAGCCTATCTCCATTACATGTTGGACAGCTAATATTCGTCATATACTCTTCATAATCCTGCCTCATTGTTTCAGAAGTTTCAGAATATCTTCTTTGAAGATTATTAATAACTCCTTCAAAATTATAAGCGTATGTTCCTCCGCCATTGGCATTCTTATAATTAATTGAAATTTTCTCACCTTTGGTTCCATAAAAAATAATATCCACTATATTTTGTGGTAACTCTTTAAAAGGTGTATCCAGGCTAAAACCATATTTTTTAGAAAGTGCCTCAAACAAAACTGCACTCATACTATCCGAATTAGCAATGGAATTATATCCAGGGGCACAAATTGCACCTTGTTTAATACTTAGTGCCTTATTAGGAACAACCAAGTCAGGATCAAATTTCATTTGAACACCAAGACCTGTACATTCAGGGCAGGCACCACTTGGATTATTAAAGGAAAAAAGCCTTGGTTCAATATCTCCTAAGCTAATGCCACAATCTGGGCAGGCAAAATTTTGGCTAAACAGCATATCCTTATCCGTATCCGTATTGTTAACTACCAGTAATCCACCAGAGAGTGCCATAACAGTTTCAATAGATTCGGAAAGACGCTTTTGTATTCCTTCTCGTATAACAAGCCTATCTACAACTATTTCTATTGTATGCTTATTGTTCTTTGCAAGCTTAATTTCCTCGCTAAGTTCATAAATAATGCCGTCTACCCTTACACGGGCATATCCGCTTTTCTTGGCATCCTCCAGAAGTTTGATGTGTTCACCCTTTCTGCCTTTTACAACAGGTGCAAGAAGCATAAATTTAGTTCTCTCTGGCAAGGCAAGAACTTGGTCAACAATTTGATCTATGGTTTGTTTTCTTATTTCTCTGCCACATTTAGGACAATGCGGTGTGCCTATTCGTGCAAATAACAGCCTTAAATAATCATATATTTCTGTTACTGTACCTACTGTTG
>JAQVIB010000048.1 GCA_028695945.1 Lachnospiraceae bacterium | reverse complement strand
GACATTGCAAAAGAAATTGAAAGACTTAGCAAGGAAAAAGAAAAAATGCTGAAAGAAATAGAACGAGTTGAAAAGAAATTAAGTAATCAAGGCTTTGTTGCGAAAGCTCCTCAGAGTGTAATTGATGAAGAAAAAGCAAAAGAGGATAAATACAGAGCTATGCTTAAGCAGATTGAAGAAAGACTTGAGCAGATGAAATAATTTAACTCTTGAGTTTAGGAGGGAAAGATATGAGGAGAAAAGACAGAGAAGTAACAGATATAAAGCAGTTACTGGAAATTATAGACTGTTGCAAGGTTTGTAGAATTGCTATGCAGGATAAGGATGGCCTTTATATTGTTCCCCTAAACTTTGGTTACGATTATAAAGATGAATCTCTAATACTTTACTTCCACAGTGCAAAGGAAGGAAGAAAAATAACTGCCATTGCAGAAAATGGCGAAGTTTGTTTTGAAATGGATTGTGAGCATAGGTTGATTGAAGCAGATGAAGCCTGTGAATATGCATATTCTTTTAAAAGCATTATAGGCAACGGATCTGCTGTAATGGTTCAGGATTCAGAAGAAAAGAAAAAAGCACTTTCATTGCTTATGTTACACCAAACAGGTAAAGAGTTTGCATTTAATGAAAAAATGGCAGAGTCTGTTGCGGTTTTTAAGGTTAGGGTTACATCTTTTACAGGAAAGTATCATAAATAAATATCGATTTTCGGTTAAGTAAAAAGAGATACTCAGATGATTTTATCTGGTATCTCTTTTTTTATTTAGTGGTGATGGTGGTGGTCATGCCCGCAGCCGCAGTTTTCATCATGATGATGATGGTCATGTCCACATCCACAATGTTCATCATGGTGATGGTGTTCATCTTCATCGTTCTCTGTACGGAAATTAAATCCGTTATCTGTAAATGTTGCACCAGCTTTGTCAATTATAAGCAAACCATGCTCAAATGTTTCTGCATTATCAATGCCATCTTTAATATAGTCCATAAGTGCATGAATATCCATGGCGATAGGAAGTGAACCAAGAAGCATAAGCATTGAAGATTTTCTTACAGAAAGTGGAAGTGAAGCAAAATATTCTTTCATAAATTCAATAAAGCTATTAAAAGCATTCATTTTAAAATCTTCAGTTGCAGGTGGTGCGTCTGGGTCAAGGTTAAAGTTGAAAATTTCCTCGTTAAGGTCATCATAGAAGGTTGCACGCACAAATCCCTCTGTTGCAAGGGTTTTGCCTAAATCTTCAGATAAATTGGAGAAATCGCCTGCTTTCTCCAAAAGGTTCATTTCTTTTTTATTAATTTCATTTGCTTTATCAATTATAGGCTCAATATATTCTTCTAAAATATTCTTTACAGTTTCGTTAAACGCCGTATCTTCAGGGTTTTTTAATATTTCGCATACCTTATAGTACACATCCGCATAGCCGAAGTTTTCGTTTGTTAACTCTTCAAAAGTGAAGTTTAGATAGAAAAGAATAATAAGAGAGTCGATTGCATTTAATATTTCTTGGCAATAGTCCTCAATTTCAGTTAGACTTTCAAAAAGAGTATTCATGTCAGTATAAGCTTCATCAAGCTGTTGGTCAGAAAGAGCAGATGGCTTAATGGACATTTTATCCTGTAAGCATTGTGCAATATCACGGAAATATTTCTCATAATTAGGTGCTTTATCTGGGGCACAGGTGTTTTTAAATGTGTTTAGTGATGTTGTTATGGATCCTTCACTTTCGCCGCCAAAAGCAAGCACAAGACTTTCTTTTACAAGATTAAAATACTTGTCCCTTACCATTTTAAAAGGAACACATTTAAAAAGTTGACCCATATAATTTTTTTGCTGGGATATATTTTCGGCACTTTGTATAAAGTCAATACAGTCGGTATAGAACATGGAAAGTTCAATTTTTTTATCCGAATTATTTTGCTCTTTGTACTTGCGTAATGCAACTTCATCGCTAATAAGGCTGGATATAATATTCCATTGAGCATAGTAGCGGTATATGTTTTCATAGATGGTAACAATTTGTTTCTTCAAACCGAATGTGTCTTCAAGAGCTGCCAATTTAATATCTTTATCAGACAACACATCCTTAAGACCTATTGTAGCGTTATGGATATTTTTTTTAAGTTCAAGTAAGTCAGGATGAATTTCATGAATTTTCGAAAGAGAACTTTCCTCCAAATCTTCTATACAGCTTAAAAGCAATAAAAGCAGGCTTCCTGTAGCCTCGTTTAATATATATTCTGTTGATAATGCAGTGATTTTCTTTTCTAATTCCAAATTTATCATAATCGTACTCCTTCCTAAAGTTATATTATAATTCAAAGTTAGACTTATAACAACTAATATTTGGGGTATATTAATGTTGAAAGGGGTGTTTAAATGGATTTATTAGGAAGTAAAACAGAACAAAACCTGTTGGCGGCTTTTGCAGGTGAATCTATGGCAAGAAACCGTTATACTTTTTATGCTAGTCAGGCGAAAAAGGAAGGCTACGAAAAGGTTGCACAGGTGTTTGAACTTACGGCTGACAATGAACGAGCACATGCCAAACAAATATTTAAATATTTATCGGGCATAAATGATACAGCTGAAAATTTGAAGAATGCAGCTTTTGGAGAGCACGAAGAATGGAGCGAAATTTATAAAACTGCATCGCAGGTAGCTTATGAAGAAAAATTTAATGCAATAGGTGATTTTTTCAAAATGCTTGCTGAAATTGAGCATGACCACGAGGAAAGATTTGTGGCTTTGCAAAAACAGGTGGAAGATGGTACAATGTTCAAGGATGTACCTGAAACACAGTGGGTTTGTAAAAACTGCGGACATGTGCATACAGGTGCTACACCACCTGAAAGTTGTCCAGTATGCAACCATCCAAAGGCATTTTTTGAAAGAAAGCAGGGCAGTTGAAAGCTGCCTTACATAGGTGAAAAATATGGAATATAAAATCACTAAGCAAGCAATTTTTTTGAAACGTACAAACAGATTTATTGCAATAGTTATTATTGACGGTGTAGAAGAAATTGTGCATGTTAAAAACACTGGAAGATGCAAAGAGCTTCTTATAGAGGGTGCAAGTGTTATACTTGAAAAAAGTGACAATCCAAACCGAAAGACAAAGTATTCACTTATAGCTGTATACAAGGGTGATGTGCTTATAAACATGGACTCTCAAGTTCCAAATGGTGTTGTTGCGGAAGCTTTGAGGGAAGGCAAAATTTTGGAAATAGGAGAGGTTTCCTTTATAAGAAGAGAGGTTACATATTCAAACAGTAGGTTTGATATTTATTATGAAAAAAATGGGAAAAAGGGTTTTATTGAGGTGAAAGGCGTGACACTGGAGCGTGATGAAGTGGCACTTTTCCCTGATGCACCCACTTTACGTGGTTCTCGCCATGTATATGAGATGATTAAGGCTAAGGAAGACGGATATGAGGCAAACCTTTTGTTTCTTATACAGATGGTTGGGGTTAAATACTTCACACCAAACAGTGAAATGGACAAGGAATTTGCCAAAGCATTAAGACTTGCCAAAGAGAAAGATGTTAATATTATGGCTTACGACAGTGTTGTAAGGGAAAATAGCATTTACATTGGGAAAAGGATAGAAATACAATTTTAAATAATAAAAGAAATGGTATTTTGTATTTTATAATATATTTCTGCAAAATTTTACATAGATTTTATTGACATTATGGTTTTTGGGCAACATAATATAGTTATAAATAATGTGAAGGAGGGGTTAGTATGGTGGTTGAAAAAAGTTATTTTCATGCTGGCAAAGAGTATGATTGCCCCTTTATCAGCGTTATGAAAGTTAATACGGTAGTTCTGCGGTCGTCTTGTCTTTGTGATATGGCGGCTATTTTTTATGGAAAAATTAGTTATTAAAGTTATGGTTTAAAAATTTTGTGCACAAATTTTAGGATGGAGGGATTATTATTTTACAAATTAAGAAGTCCAAAATCAATGACGAGTACATAGTTTATAATCCGCACAACTTTCAATTGCATACACATACAAGGCACAAACGAATTGCAGTTGTAATTAAAAATAACGTGGAACATCACAGAGTTCCAAAAAGCAAAGATTTACGTATGCTTTACAGCCATATAAGGGTAACTACAAACAAAAGTTATATAAAGTTAATTGAAGAAAGAATAGCAATGCTAACGGGTAAAGCACAAAGTTTTGAAACGCCAGCATAACTATACAGTTGGTTTTTCAGTAAAAAAGTATTATAATTTCCTTCGGGAGATGATTTTATGAAAAGAATTTTGCTTATGCTAACAGGAGGAACAATTTGCTCGTTTGTTAATAGTGAAGGGTTTAAGGAAGCTGAAATTAATAAAGCAGCACCGTTGCTTATAGATAATTTTAATAAAAACAGCACAGATGGAATTGAAGTTGATTTTGACGTAGAAGCTACACTAAACATTTTAAGTGAAAATATGACAATTGATAAATGGAATGTATTGCTTAAGGTTCTTTCCAAATTAAAATGGGATGATTATAGTGGCATTATTATTGCCCACGGAACAGATACCCTTGCCTTTACAGCAAGCCTTTTGTCTATAGTTTTGGCAGGATGTAAGGTTCCCGTATTTATGGTTTCCAGCAATTTTGACCTTAGTGATAAAAGAGCAAATGGAAATGAAAATTTTAAGGCCGCAGTTGAACTTATCACTAAAGGAGTAGTACCAAATGTTTATGTAACCTACAAAAATAGTGATGGGATAACATATTTGCACAAGGGTTCAGAGATAACCCAATGCCAAAACTATACATGGAATTTTTACAGCAAAAATATGTTAGACTATAAGGTATTTAATCAATTTCAAATAAATAAAATAGATAGAGAAATGATTTTAAACCAAATTGAAAGTCTTAAAAACAACGTGCTTATGTTGGAGCCATATGTTGGAATAGACTATTCTGTATACAACTTTCAGCAGAAGAAAGCGGTTTTACATGGACTTTTTCATTCATCAACAGCATGTGCAGAAATTTCTAGTGACGGAGATATAATTGATAATTCCTCGGTACGGTATATGATGAATATATGCAAAGAAAAGGGAATAGAATTTTATATTGCTCCATTTGAAAGAGAACTTCTTGCAGAGGAGGCTATGTACTCATCTACGGGTATATTATTAAGACATGGTGCAATACCTATGGTTGGTATGACAAAAGAAGCATGTTATACAAAGCTTTTGGTTGCGTACTCTATTTTTACAGACAAAAAGAAGATTGAAGAATTTTTGAAAGAAGAAATTAATGGAGAAATGATATATTAATTAAATAGCGGTAATAAAAAAACTTGTCCCTCTCATAAGTTAGTAATAATAATCTTTTTGGAGGGACTTTTTATGTACAAAAAGCTATGTAAGGCAGTGGCAATTTTAATGATTGTAATACTACATATTTCTTGCTTTTCAACGGATGTATTTGCGGAGGGAGAAGTTGTAAACCTTGGTTTACAAAGTAAATCTGCAATACTTATGGAAGCGGATACAGGAGAAGTTATTTATGAGCAAAATAGTCATGAAAAACTTCCACCGGCAAGTGTTACAAAGGTTATGACATTACTTTTAATTTACGAGGCTGTGGCAGACGGAAGGATTAAGTGGGACGATACTGTAACTGTAAGCGAGCATGCCGCTGGAATGGGTGGAAGTCAGGTTTACCTTGAGCCAAATGAACAGCAGACAGTTAAAAACATGACAAAATGTATATCTGTAGCCAGTGCCAATGATGCAGCGGTAGCAATGGCAGAGTATATAGGTGGAAGTGAGCAGGGCTTTGTGGAAATGATGAACAAACGTGCAAAAGAATTGGGTATGAATGACACTACCTTTATTAACGCATGTGGTCTGGATGCTGATGGGCATGAAACCAGTGCCAACGATATTGCACTTATGAGCCGAGAGCTGATTAAAAACCATAGTGAAGTTACAGAATTTACAACAACATGGATGGATACAATTACCCACAAAACACGCAAGGGCGAAACTGAATTTGGTTTAACAAATACCAATAAGCTTGTTAAATGGTATAATGGTGCAACGGGACTTAAAACAGGCTTTACAAGAAAATCGATGTTTTGCTTGTCTGGCACAGCAACTCGTGATGGATTAGATTTAGTGGCGGTTGTTATGGGTGCACCTGATTCAACCACACGTTTTAGAGAGGTTATGCAGTTATTGGACTATGGCTTTGCAAATTATACAGTACTTTCGGGGCGAGAAGCAGGCAGTGAATGTGGTGAAGTTGAGGTTTACAAGGGCAAAGATGATTTTGTAAAAGCTATCGTTGCTACACAGGTGAAAGCACCAGTAAAAAAAGGCGTTGAACAACAGTTAAATGAGGAGATTGTGCTTAATGAGGTTATTGAAGCACCTTTTGAACAAGGAGAAAAAATAGGTGAAATTATTTACAGCATAGATGGAAAGGAAGTTGGCAGGTCTGACGTAGTTGCGTCATCATCGGTTGAAAAAATAAACCTTTTTGGAATGGTTGGACGCCTAAGAGGCAAATGGATTGCATTTTAAATATGGCTTTAAAAGAAATGTTACATTAAAGATGATGTTGTTAAAATAATTCAAATGTGATAGAATATTTTAGTTGACAATTATAATTCAAGAAACAATGATTTGATATAATCAGTGTTCCCTTAGATATAAAAGTTTTGTAAACATAAGGAGAAAAAATGAAAATAGGTTACTTGGGACCAGAGGGAACATTTACCCATCAGGCGGCACTAAAATATACAAAAGACTTAAAAAAATTTGAACTTATTGCGTTTCCTATTATTACAGACGTTTTGCAGGCGGTGGAAAATGGTGATGTAGATGAGTGCGTTGTACCTTTTGAAAATTCTATAGAAGGTACAGTTACATTTACAATAGACTCGCTTATTTTTGATGTTGATGTAGTAATAGAAGCTGAAATTGTAATTCCAATAAGACATAATTTGGTTGCAAAAAAAGGCTGTAAAGCAGAGAATTTGGTTAAAATACTATCTCATCCACAGGCGTTAGCACAGTGTAGAAAATACCTTGATGGGGAATACAGAAGTGTAGAAAAAATTCAGCTTGGGTCTACAGCAGGTGCGGCAAAAATGGTTTCTGAAACAGGAGAGGCATGGGGTGCTATATGTACTGCGGAGGCGGCAGAGGCTTTTGGTTTGGAAATACTTGAAGAAGGCATTCAAGATGAAAACCAAAATAAAACAAGATTTTTGGTTGTGTCAAAAAAACATAATGCAAAGCCAGTTTACGAGGGTAAAACAAGCATTGTTTTCAGCACAGAGGATAAACCGGGAGAGCTTTATAAAATTTTGGATATAATATCCATATGGGACTTGAATATGACTAAAATAGAATCAAGGCCTATGAAAAATGAGCTTGGAAAATATGTTTTTTATGTTGACATGGAAAGTAGTAATGCGGCTGATATACGTGATGCAATAAAAATGATTGAAAGAAAAACGGCTTTCTTTAAACATCTGGGTACATATAATACCTTAATGTAGAGGATAAACGGAGGATATAAATGAGTGATGGTACAGAACATGATAGACGATTAAAAATAATTAAATTACTTAAAGTTCTTGTGGTTTTATTTGCCGCAGTTTTTTTAATACTGAACATGTATTTATCCCCAGTTTTAGCCTTGTTTATAGTGCTAACGGCAGTAATTGCGGTGGTACTTATGTTTGTAATTAAGCTGTTGTTTGGTAATTCTTTTGTGAAAGATGAGGTAACCTTTGGCGATAACTGCATTGATGATTTTGCAGATTTAGAAGATATAAAACGTGTTACAAATTTACCATTACCATTTGCAGTTACAGACAAAGAACGAAAGGTTATTTTGTACAACAGCCGCTTTGCACAACTGTTTAACAGAGACATTACGGGCGAGCATTTGGCAGAACTTCTTGGAAGTTTCGATGAACATATTAATAAGCAAAGTGCAGTTATTGGCAGTAGCTGTTATGATGTGTATTGTAGTAAAATTTTGGATAAGGAACGTGAAAATGAGGTTTTTTCAGTTTGCCTTGTGGATATTAGTGAGAGAGAAAAAATAAAGGCTCAAGCAGAAAGCCAAAGGACTGTTACCGGGCTTATTTTCGTTGACAACTATGAAGAGGTTATGGAGGTTATTGATGAGTCAGCTGTACCTATCTTATCTGCACTTATTGATAAAAAGCTTAACACACATATATCTGCACTTGGTGGAATTTTAAAAAAATTCGAGAAAGATAGGTATATTTTTGCCATTTCTATGGAGGAAATGGAAAAGGTTAAGGAAAAGAAGTTCGATATACTTAATGAGATTAAGGAAATTAGGGCTGGAGAGCATTTGCCAGTTACACTTAGTATAGGTGTTGGCATAAGCTACGAAAATCTTGATTTTTCTATGAAGAATGCAAGAAATGCCTTAGACTTAGCTTTAGGGCGTGGCGGCGACCAAGCAATAATTAAGGATGGAGAAAAGTAACATTTCTTTGGTGGAAAAAGCAGTGAGGTATCTCATAATGCAAGGATAAGGGCTAGGGTTAAGGCAGATGCACTTGAGGGGATATTATTCGATGCTTCGGAAGTTTTTGTAATGGGTCATCGTGTTGCAGACTTCGATTCCATAGGCTCGGCTATTGGCATTTACCGTATTGCTAAGGACCTGGGAAAAAATTGCTATATTGTTATAGATGAAGTATCCAAGGGAATAAAAATGATTTATAACATGATGAAGCAAAGTGATGAGTACAAAGATATGTTTATAGGCGGACAAGAGGCTATGGACATGATGAGTGAAAAAACACTACTTATTGTGGTAGATACATATATACCACATCTTGTTGAAAATCAAGCGGTGCTTGAAAAAGCAAAAAAAGTTGTAGTGTTTGACCATCATAGAAAAAGTGCGTCGTTTATTGAAGAGGCTGTACTTACCTATCATGAACCATACGCCTCGTCTACAAGTGAGCTTGTAACAGAGGTTATCCGTCACATTGGTGACAAAGTTAACCTTAAGGCTGCGGAAGCAGATGCTTTATTGGCAGGAATAACTGTGGATACAAAGGGGTTTGGCATAAAGGCGGGTGCTATTACTTTTGAAGCAGCAGCCTTTTTAAGGAGGAACGGTGCAGACGGCACAAGGGTTAAGCAATGGTTCAAAAATGATTTTGATGAATTCAAAATAAAGGCAATAACTGTTGGAAATGCTGAGATTTATAGGGATGGAGTTATTATTTCAGTTTGCCCATGGGATGAAGAAGGTGCAAGTATTATTTGTGCCCAAGCGGCAGATGAGTTACTTAACATTGTTGGTGTAAAAGCGGCAATAGTTATTTGCAAAATAGGTGATGATGTGCATGTTAGTGGACGAAGCTTTGGAGAAATTAATGTGCAGGTACTAATGGAAAAAGTTGGAGGCGGAGGTCATCAAACAATGGCTGGTGCACGACTTGAAAATATATCTACAGATGACGCGGTTATTAAGTTGAAAAATATCGTGGATGAATACTTAGAGGAGGATAAATAAAATGAAGGTTATATTACTTGAGGATGTAAAAAGTGTAGGTAAAAAAGGTGAGGTAGTTAATGCAAGTGAGGGTTACGCAAAAAATTTCCTTATACCAAGAAAATTAGGCGTTGAGGCAACTGCTTCAAATATGAATGAAATTAAGCTTAAAAAGCAAAGTGAGGATAAGAGAAAAGCGGAAGAACTTGCGGCAGCTAAAGAACTTAAAGCAAAGCTGGAAGAGAAAACTGTAAAAATACCTGTTAAAACAGGAGATAATGGTAAATTATTTGGCTCTGTAACAAATAAAGAAATTGCGGTGGCATTAGAAGAACAGGCAGGCATTAAAGTGGATAAGAAAAAAATAGTTCTTGATGACCAAATTAAAATGGTTGGTGAAAAAACTGTTGTAATAAAAATCCACCCACAGGTAAGTGCAGAGCTTAAGGTAGCTATAATTGAAGCATAAAAGATTATTTTAAGGAGGAAGTATGGAACAAAATAATAACACAAATTCATATTTCCAAAAGGTACCGCCACACGATATTGAAGCGGAGCAAGCAATTTTAAGCTCTATGTTTATAGATAAGGAAGCTGTTGCAGCGGCTATGGAGTTGCTAAAAACCGATTCCTTTTATAGACCTGACCACCAGCTTATATTTGAGGCGGCAATGGAACTGTATTCTGCTGGAAAGCCTATTGATATTATAACTGTTAAAAGCAGGCTTGAAGAAAAAGGTGTGTTTGAACAGGTTGGAGGTATTGCCTACATTGCACAGATAGCATCTGCGGTTGGCAGTTCTGTAAACGCAAGGCACTATGCCCAGATTGTTGAACAAAAGGCAGTTTTACGAAGACTTATTAAAACCACAACTGAAATATCACAAGAGTGCTATGATGGTAAAACTAATTTAAACACAATTATGGAAAATGCTGAAAAAGGCATTTTTGACATAATGAATGGGCGAACCAGTGGCGAGATGTCACATATACGTGAGGTTACGGTTTCAGCCTTTGAAAAAATAGAGGACATATACAAAAACAAGGGTAAGCTTACAGGGGTTGCAACAGGATTTGTGGATTTTGATGCAAAAACAGCAGGGTTACAGAGAAGCGACCTTGTTCTGTTAGCGGCAAGACCTTCTATGGGAAAAACTGCGTTTGCCCTTAACATTGCACAAAATGCGGCAATACGACACAATGTACCAGTTGCTATATTTTCGCTGGAAATGAGCAAAGAGCAGTTAGTAAACCGTACGCTTTGCTCTGAGGCAACGATAGATGCCCAAAAACTGAGAACAGGTGAACT
>JAQVIB010000047.1 GCA_028695945.1 Lachnospiraceae bacterium | reverse complement strand
TGAGGTACTACTTTTAAAATCATTTTCCAATGAAGCATAGTATGTAGAATTATATCCATCTGGGGCTTTAACCTTCATTGAGTTAAATTTATGGCAAAAGCTATATATAAAACCCTTTGAGCCATACTGATTAACCTCAAAATACTGATTTCCTTCAACAGCAAAGGAATTATAAAGTTCAACATTTGTGTATAGAAAATTATTTGATACTGCACCAATAATAAAAATTGTACAAATACCTGTAATTCTTATAGGTGCAGAGAGTTTTTCAGATTTAAAAAATATAAAAGTAAATACGACAATAAGCAGAATAAATGCAATTATAAATAGGTAAATTAAAATAATTTTGGGTGAAAAATTTTTTGCAATTCCCACAAGTTCTGTAAAAAGTGATAAGTCGGTAGGAAATAAAGGGTCTTGCCTTAGTCTGACTTTTTCGGAGTTAGCTATTGCCATCAAAAGGAAAAAACCTCCAGAAGAAACCGTTGCAAACAAGGCATTATTAGAAATAAATAATATTAGTGCCATGAATAGGACAACTGGAAAGTAGTTAAGAAGAAAAAGCAAAGGCGTTTCTTTAATAAATTGGAAAAACGCAGAACCAAATTCTTTGTTACTAATAAATACAGCCACAGTAATGGCAAAAGAACCTATAATCATAATTAAGGCAGCTATATAGTTTTTTAAGTGAACAGAATGTTTTTCAATAAAATCTTTAATTTTTATCATGAGGGACCTCCTATGTTGAATTATTTATGCCCAGTGCATTAAAAAACCATCTAGATGGCTACACTTTTACCTATGTTATACTTTTATTTTACAATAGTAAAGCATTTTAAGTTTTTTTTAATAATAAAATAGTAGATTTTTAGAAAGAATGTGTTAAAATATATAAGTTGCATCTGATAGTATTTATTGTAAAATAAAGTCATGTTATGCTATAATAAAAAAGTATGAGTTTAACATTAATGTAACTAACCCGATGAGAGGCGTGTTGATTTGTGACTGAGAAGAACAAATTGAAAAAAAAGAAAAGGGGCACTACTGGCGGTCGGCTCATTAGAAGGTTTGTTGCAATTGTTGTTTCCACAGTTTTATTATATAGTATGTTTGCAGCGGTAGGCGTTGTTATTTATGGGGTAACAAGAAATTCTGAAAAAGTGCCAACTGTGGCTGAAGTTACTAATTCAGATGAAAAAACAGAGAACTCGCAAGCACAGACGGATGATGAAGATATAAAAAAGATAACAAATGTGGCAGTTTTTGGTTCGGATAAGGGTGGCACACGTACGGATGTAATGTTTGTAGTAAGTTTTAACAGCGAAACAAAGGAAATTAATATTCTGTCAATACCTAGAGATACAAAGGTAAAAATGACAGACGAAATGATAGCAAGCCTTGAAGAACGAAAACGGAGTGGCTTTATACCATACCATGATGGGCAGAAGGGTGTTTGTAAAATAAATGAAGTACATGCTTATGCTGGTGACGGCTACCGCAATGAGTTTTCAATGATGATGGTTGAGGATTTGCTGGGTATAAAGCTTGATTATTATGTTAAGTTCACTCCAGATACATTTAAAACCGTTGTGGATTCTATTTGTGGTGTAGACTTTGAGGTGGCTACTGACATGAAGTATTCCGACCCAGAACAAGGGCTTTACATTAATCTTAAAGCTGGATATCAACATCTTGACGGAGATAAAGCAGAACAATTGGTTAGGTATCGTGATGGATATGCAGCAAAAGACCTTAAGCGAATTACAGTGCAGCAGGATTTTATTAAGGCACTGATGCAAAAGGTACTTAGCACAGACACTCTTTTAACAAATATTCAGCCTTTAACAAAAACAGTAATTTCAACTGTTGAAACAAATATTTCTATAATGGATGCACTTAAATATGTTAAGTATGTAAATTACATAGACGTAGACAACGTAAAAATGGAGACAATACCTGGCGTAGGAGGTTCATATTTTAAACATGATAAGGAAGGAACAGCAGATGCTGTTGCAAGATTAATTTACAGAATTGATACGCAAGAGATTAGTAAAGATAATGATAATGAAAATACCAATGAATAAAAATTTAAATGAATTAGGGTGCTATGATGAATAAACCAGAAAATAATATGAACCGCAAAAATAAGCAAACCACAAAAAAAAGAAAACGTACAAGCCCAGTGGCAAGGTTTTTTAAGATAGTTTTTTCTATAGTTATGTCGTTTATTATAATATCCGCAACAGTGCTTTTTGCGTATTCAAAGCTTGGCGGCTTTGCTAATGAAGAGGTAAAGCAAGGAAGCCAATTGAACCTTATGGAAGCCCTTGTTGGAAAAGATATAAAACTAAATATTGCAGTTTTTGGTGTTGACGGTGATGAAACACGCACGGATGTAATATTTGTGGTACATTTTGACAGTAAGTCTGGAAACATTCATATTCTCTCTATTCCGAGGGATACAAGGGTTGAAATTAATGATGAAATGTATACCTATCTTAAAGCTAATGAAAAATACATTCCATATAATGGAATATGCAAAATAAATGAGGTACATGCTTACGCAGGCGAGGAAAAAGCAGATGAATTTTCTGTTAAACAGCTTGAGGAACTTTTGGGAATTGAAATTGATAACTACGTAAGAATAAACTTTGATGGGTTTAAAAGCCTTGTGGATTTAATTGATGGTGTTGATTTTTATGTACCGCAGGATATGTATTGGGATATGCGTGACAGTGGAGACCCGCTTATTAATTTGAAAGAAGGTATGCAGCACCTTGATGGTGATAAAGCTGAGCAGCTTGTTAGATTTAGAAGATATCCTCTAGGGGATGAGGATAGGGTTAAGGTTCAACAAGCTTTCCTTAAAGAAGTTGCAAAGAAGGTTTTAAGTACAGATACTATTGTTAAAAATCTTCCAAGTCTTGTTAAAACAGGGTATCAATACGTAGAAACAGATATATCACTTACAGATGCAGTTAAATATATGCAATATGCTGACGATGCAGATATAACAAAATTAAAGACAGAAACTTTACCTGGCGTTGGTCAATATGTTGGAAAAGTGTCTTATTTTTTAAGTGATGAAATTGAAACAAAAGCGATAGTAAAGAGACTCTTCTTTAGTGACGATGTAACAGCAGAGGATACTGCACAAAGCAGTGTTGGCAAAGTTATTGAAGTTGCAAATGGAGGAAGTAAGTCTGGTTTTGCAGGCGAAAACCAAAAAATGCTGATTTCTGAAGGCTTTACTGTAGAAAAAATATCTACCTTCGATGGTGAGAGAACTGATTACACAAGAATTGTTGTATCTCAGGATGGTATAGGCAAAGATTTACAGGGCTATTATCCAAACAGTCAAATAGTTGTAGATTCTTCGATGCTTAGTGAGGGAATAGACATTTTGATAATACTTGGTGAAAACGAGTAATAATTATAAAAAGGGTATTTTGCTATAAACGGCAAGATACCCTTTAATTAAAAAACTATGAATAAGTGAAATACAAAATAACTATTTAGAAACTGTGTGTTTACAATTGTCACATTATTAAGTAAAATGTAGGTAATATGGTGAATATGGAGGTAGAAGCTGTGAATATTGAAACTGAAAAACAGTTAAAAGCATCTGATCAGGAAATGGTATTTTCACTTGATATAGGAACAAGAAGTATTATTGGAATTGTTGGAGTTGTTGAACAGGAAAAGTTTAAGGTGCTTGCAATTGAAAAGGAAGAACATACAAACAGAGCAATGGTTGACGGACAGATTGAAAATATCGACCAAGTGGCACATGTTGCACGTATTGTAAAGGAACGACTTGAGAAGAAACTTAGTTGCGTGCTTACAAAAGTTTGTGTGGCTGCTGCAGGGCGTGCCCTTAAAACTGAAAAAGCAAGCTTTGAACTTTCTATGCCAGAGGTAAGACAAGTAGATGAAGAAACAATAAGCAGATTGGAAACAGGAGCAATTGGCAATGCTGAAGCTGGATTTACAGATGATGAGGGTAAAAATGAAAGACAGTTTTATCTTGTGGGATACACGGTTTCTCAGTACTATTTGGACAATTATCCTATTTCAAGCCTTAAAGATCACCGTGGAAAGAATCTTAGGGCAGATGTTGTTGCAACATTTTTGCCAAGTGAGGTTGTAGAAAGCCTTTATATTACCATGCATAATATAGGTCTTGAGGTTGCAAGCCTTACGTTAGAGCCTATTGCCGCTATTAATGCTGCAATACCACAGAAAATAAGGCTTCTTAATTTAACTCTTGTTGATATTGGTGCAGGTACATCAGACATAGCAGTTTGTAAAGATGGAAGTATAATTGGGTACACAATGGCAACCATCGCTGGAGATGAAATTACTGAAACTATTATGAAACAGTATTTAGTTGATTTTGATACCGCAGAAGAAATTAAGTTTCAGTTAGAGGGTAAGAAAAAAATTAGTTTTATAGACATTATGGGTTTGAAGCATTCTGTTACGGTTAAAGAGATTTCGCTTTGTATAACAGAGGCTAAGCAAAAGCTTTGCAGAGAAATTGCAGATCGAATTCTAGAGGTTAATAATGGTCAGCCTTCAGCGGTTTTTCTTGCAGGAGGTGGAAGTAAGCTTGCGGGGATGTGCAAACAGATAGCAGAGCACCTTAATATCGATGAGAATCGTGTTGCTATTGCTGGTAATAATTTTCAGATTAGCGCCTTTGCGGAGGAATATGATATAAATAACCCTGAATATGCAACGCCACTTGGTATTGCAATTTCGGCAGGCATGAATCTTATTAATGATAGCTTTAGAGTTACTTTAAATGGTGACAATGCTAAGTTGTTTAGAAGTGGAAGTTTAAGTGTTAGAGATATTTTGATGATGAATGGTTTTGGATACCAGGATTTAATTGGACGCTCTGGAACTAATTTGGTGGTTTTTTTGGATGGCAAACGCACTGTTGTGTATGGAGGTCTTTCTATGCCAGCGGTTCTTAAAATAAATGGTGTAGAGGCAAAGATTTCCGATATTATACATGCGGGCGATGTAATTGATTTTCAGCCTGCAAAGAATGGTGAGCCAGCCAAGGCATGCGTAGGAGATATAGTTGAAGACTATGGGCAAACAATATTTATAAACGAAGAAATTGCAGATATAAATACAGAGCTTAAAACAGGTGATGTTATAGTTAACATTGGTGGTACAAAACCTTTAGATTATGAAGAAAATAGTTTGGAGGACAACAAAGAAGATGTGTCAGCTGAAGTTGAAGAAAATGATAAAAACAACGAAGAAATTTTCACCACAGTTGTGGAAGTTGGAGATGAAAAAATTCCAAAGGAAATAAAAATGGAAGAATCTAAAATACCTATAAGGTTTACAATAAATGGTAAACCAATGATGTTTTTACCTAAAGATAATAAAGATCCTTATTATTTGATGGACATGCTTGAGTATTCGGGCATAGACTTTGAGCATCCAGAGGGTAATGTTGTAATTAAGGTGAACGGTGAAGCTGGATATTTCCAACAAAAGTTAAATAATGGCGATATTATTGAAATATATTGTGAAAAAATGTAGATATTAAGTTTTTCAATAGCAACATATAAAGCATTAATATTTTAAAGGTCTGTTGCCTGACGGAGGTTGCAGACTTTTTTGTTGCACTTTATACGAATGTTATGATAAAATCTAAAAATGAGTTACTTTTACAGTATATTCTGACATAGTAAGATGAATTAATTGAAAATATAGGATGGCTTATGATATTTAAAATTACAGGAGGAGATTAAAATGAGTATTAAAATAGGAATTTTGGGTTATGGAAATTTAGGACGCGGCATTGAATGTGCCATTAAGCAAAATGTAGATATGGAATTAGTTGCAGTATTTACACGCCGTTCACCAGAAACTGTAACAATATTAACACAGGGTGCAAGGGTTTATCATATTGATGATGTTGAAAAAATGAAGAATGAAATTGACGTACTTATTTTGTGCGGAGGAAGTGCAACAGATTTGCCTGTGCAAACTCCAAAATATGCAGAAATGTTTAACGTGGTAGATAGCTTTGATACACATGCAAATATTCCAACACATTTTGATGCAGTAGACGCTATATCAAAAAAAGCTGGGAAAGTGAGTATTATCTCTGTTGGCTGGGATCCAGGAATGTTCTCTCTTAACAGATTATATGCAAATGCTATTCTTCCACAGGGTTGCGACTATACTTTCTGGGGAAAAGGTGTAAGCCAAGGTCATTCAGATGCTATTAGAAGAGTTGAAGGAGTAAAAAAAGGTAAGCAATATACAATTCCTGTTGATAGTGCCCTTGAAGCGGTAAGAAATGGTAAGAATCCTGAACTTACTACACGTCAAAAACATATTCGTGAATGTTTTATTGTTCCAGATGAGGGTGCAGATACTGCTAAAATTGAACATGAAATTAAAACTATGCCAAACTATTTTTCAGACTATGATACAACCGTTCACTTTATTAGTGAGGATGAGTTTAATGCAAATCATACAGGCATTCCTCATGGTGGCTTTGTATTTAGAAGTGGTAAAACAGGCTGGAATGAAGAAAATTCACATATTATTGAGTATAGCCTAAAATTAGATTCAAACCCAGAGTTTACTTCATCTGTACTTATATGTTATGCAAGGGCAGCGTATAGATTAAGCAGAGAAGGACAGGTTGGTTGCAAGACGGTATTCGATATCGCTCCTGCCTATTTAAGCCCAAAAAGTGGAGAAGAACTTAGGAAACATATGCTGTAAAATTAATTTGCTTAACACTAATTTTGTATTTTAGATGTGATAAGAAATTAAAGCACCATTTTTATTGAATTGCAAATTATGATATTTAATAGTGGATCAGTTTTTGAGTAATTTCTACTTGAAAATTGATCCACTATTTTAATTTTAAAATCCGTGTTACATAATAAATATTAACGGTGGAAGGAATGTTTAATTAATGGTAAAGTGTATTTTGTTTTTACATATACTTTCGCATATGTTTTAATGCACTTTTTTCTAAACGTGACACTTGTGCTTGGCTTATTCCAACTTCACTGCTTACCTCCATTTGCGTTTTTCCATCAAAAAATCTAAGGCTTAATATATGCTTTTCACGGTCAGTTAAATGATTCATTGCCTGAGAAATTGAAATATTCTCAAGCCAATTATTGTCTCCATTTTTATCGTCTTTTATTTGGTCCATAATAAATAAAGTATCTCCGCTGTCGTGGAAAACTGGTTCATAAAGTGAAACTGGGTCCTGAATTGCATCCAGTGCCATAACAACATCTTCCTTAGGTAAATCTAATTCCTTGGCTATTTCTTCTATTTTTGGTTCACGTGATAGGGATGAGGTAAGACGTTCTTTTACCTGTAATGCCTTGTAGGCGGTATCCCTTATGCTTCGGCTTACGCGTATGCTATTATTATCACGCAAATATCTGCGAACTTCACCTATAATCATTGGTACAGCATATGTGCTAAATTTAACGTTTTGGGTTATGTCAAAATTATCTATTGCTTTCATAAGACCTATGCAGCCAACTTGAAACAAGTCATCCATTTGTTCTCCACGGTTGGAAAATCTTTGAATAACACTTAAAACAAGGCGTAAATTTCCATATATATAATCTTGCCGAGCCTGTTTATCACCTTTTTGGATAAGTTCAAAAAGTCTCTTTTTTTCATCATTGCTTAGAATGGGTAATTTTGAAGTATTAACACCGCAAATTTCTACTTTATTGTAAATCATTTTAAGTTCCTCCTTCAACTGGAAGTTTATATAAAAATGATTTCCACCTGTGTACAAATTATACAAGCAATAAAGCACCAAAATTTTCCTATTTTCATTTGTTGTACAAATTTAAAGATAAGATGGACATTTGAAAATAATGGGAGTATAATTAATTACAGTGATGTTGTTATGTTTTACAATAAGAGGAGGAGTTTAAAATGGGATTGATTGATGAAAACAGCTTAAATATGAGCGGGTATGCAATTGACGAAATATACGTTGGTATGAGCAAAAGCGTATCAAAAACAATTTCAGAGTCTGATGTTTACACCTACGCAGGTCTTATAGGCGATATTAATCCTGTGCACGTAAACGCTGAATATGCTAAAACAACACGTTTTGGTGAAAGAATTGCACATGGAATGCTTACAGCATCATTTTTTTCAACAATAGTGGGTATGCTTATACCTGGTGCAGATGCAATTTATCTGGGTCAAACATGTAAATTCTTACTTCCTGTAAAATTTGGCGATACTATCACTGCAAAAGGTGAAGTTACAAAAGTAATTCCAGAAAAAAGAATTGCCTATATGCATACAACAGTTGTTAATCAGCGTGGAGAATTAGTTATTGATGGTGAAGCAACTGTTATGGCAAACAAAGTTAGAGAATGAAATTTTATTAAAAATAGGAGGATTTTGATATGAGAATAACAGCTGAAAACACAATGGCAATGGTGGTTGATTATCAGGAAAAGCTTATTGCAGTTATTCATGATAACGACAAGGTTGTTGCTAATTCAGAAATACTTATTAAGGGTCTTAAAGAATTGGGTGTTCCTATAATAGTAAGTCAGCAATATACAAAAGGCCTTGGACCAACAGTACCTCCAATTGCAGAAGCCTTAGGTGAGTTTAAACCTTATGAAAAATCTTCCTTTAGCCTTTGGGGTGAAAACGAGATTAGAGAGGCGATTAAAGCTACTGGCAGAAAAAATGTAATTATCTGCGGAACAGAAGCACATATCTGCGTTCTTCAAACTGTTATTGACTTATGTGCAGAGGGCTACAACGTGTTTGTGGTTGAGGACTGCGTAGGGTCAAGAAGGACTAATGATAAAAAATTTGGTTGCAAACGTGCAGTTGAGGAAAAAGCATTCCTCTGCACTTACGAATCTATTCTGTATGAAATGACAGCAGGTGCAGCAAATCCAAAGTTTAAAGTAATATCTAAATTAACAAAATAACAATTATTAAGACATCGAACTTAACTTCGATGTCTTTTTTTGTGCGTATTTGTATTAATAAAACTAAAGGATAAACGTTTGTTTTAAAGAAGAAATACAAAGAGAATGTGCGGATAAATTTTGTATGTTCAATGTAGTGTAATTAAAAATTTAGGAGGAAGAAAAATGGATATAAAATTCAAAAAGATTAGAAATTGTCTTGTTGTTTATCCAACAGGAGAAATTGATCACCATTCATCAGAGGTTTTAAAAAAAGAAATTGACCGTCAGTGTGAAAGTGCATTGACTAAAAATATTATTGTGGATTTTGGAAGAGTTAACTTTATGGACAGTTCAGGCATAGGCATGATTATAGGACGCTACAAATACACACATTTAAAGGGTGGTAAAACAGTTGTAACAGGTGTTAGTGATAATTTACGAAAAATATTTACACTTTCTGGTCTTGGCAGAATAATAAGAATTTATCCTACAGTAGAAGATGCGGTAGAAAATATTTAGGAGGTATTGCTTTATGATATTTGATAATGAAATGATACTGCGTTTTAAAAGCAAAAGCCAAAATGAGGGGTTTGCGAGAATGACAGCGGCAGCTTTTTTGCTGGAATTAGACCCTACAATTACTGAAATATCGGATATTAAAACGGCTGTATCGGAAGCAGTTACTAATGCAATTATACATGGCTACGAACGTAAAGATGGAATGGTTACAATGCACTGCGGGTATTGCGGTGCAAACATTTACATAGAAATTATAGACAACGGCAAGGGGATTGAAGATATAGAAAAAGCACGAGAGCCATTGTATACAACAAAACCGTATGAGGAACGCAGTGGGCTTGGGTTCACAGTTATGGAAAGTTTTATGGACGAGGTTATTGTAGAATCCGAACCCAATAAAGGTACGAAAATAGTTATGAGAAAAACATTGAAAAGCCTTTTGTGATGAGGTGAGTTTATGGCAGACACAATGGAGACCGTAAGGTTAGCACAAGAAGGTGACATGGATGCAAAAGGCCGTCTGGTTAAGGAGAACAGCGGCCTTATATGGAGTATTGTGCGGAAATTTAACGGACGTGGTGTTGAAATGGAGGATTTATTTCAAATAGGTGCAATAGGATTAATAAAATGTATTAACAAGTTTGACACTTCTTTTAATGTAAAATTCAGCACCTATGCCGTTCCTATGATAATTGGAGAAATAAAACGATATTTACGTGATGATGGAATGCTTAAAGTGAGCCGTTCTTTAAAAGAATTGGCACTGAAAGCAAAATTTATGCAAGAGGCTCTATATATAAAAAATGGTGTTTATCCAACAATAAATCAGCTTGCAGAAGAATTGAATGTAGAACTTGACAAGCTTTTGCCAGCGTTGGAGGCAACAAAGGAGATAGATTCCATTTATGCAACAGTTTTTCAAAGTGATGGAAGTGAAACCTATTTGTTGGATAGGCTTGCTGATAAAACCCGAGGCGACTATCTTTGTGAGGACAAAATAGCAATAAAAGAAGTAATTAAAAATTTAAGCACAAGAGAACGGCAGATAATAGCACTAAGATATTTTGACGATAAAACTCAGACACAAATTGCAAAAGCATTGGGCATATCACAGGTACAGGTTTCCAGGCTGGAAAAAAAGATACTAGAAAACATAAAAGCACAGCTTGTATAATTACGGACAATTGTGGATTACAAAATTTTGTTTATTAATGTGCCTTTATATGCTATAATATACCATGATAAAATAGAGTAGTTTTGCAGATTGATTATGGAAGGATTGTAGTATATGGCTTATAAAAATATGGTTTCTGTTAGAGTATGTGGTAAAACAATGACTCTATCAGGAAATGAATCCGTTGAATACATTACAAAGGTTGCT
>JAQVIB010000046.1 GCA_028695945.1 Lachnospiraceae bacterium | reverse complement strand
ACTGGGAATTGAATGGTGCCGTTGTTTATAATAGTTCCAAGATTAGTAATCGTTGGTATTTCATTATTATCGTCATCTTCCACCGTAAGGGTTACACCCTCATTAATGGTAAGGGTTGCACCATTTGGTACAGTAAGCCCGTCTTCACCATTTCTATCGATAATGGTTTCATTCTGTTTAAGGGTATAGTTGTTATACACAGTACAAACACAGTAGTCACTGCCAATATCTTCAGTTACCCATAAATCTGCAAGCTTACCGTTGGTATGAATAAATTTTCCGTTTATAAACATATAGGATACATCCACTTTTCCTGTGGTATCTACAGTAATATCCCCACCGGTATTAAGTTTAATTTCCCCAGTAGGTGTATTTTCGGTAAACCCAAGGCTGGCATTTTCCATTATGCTGATACCACCACGGGTAGAAAGGGAATTTTGACTATTTTTATTATTAATAGGGGTTACCGTCACGCCTCCTGAAATTGTAAGTGCCCCATTTAAACTAATTGCACTGCACCCAAAAGGTGCTGTATCTTCACTTGTAACTGCAAGAGTGCCACTGCCTTTAATAACCGTATCCGCACGGTCACCTCCGTCTCCACCACTCGCTTGACCAATACCATCGGTATTGGATACAAGAACATTAGTCCCTTCCGCTACAATAGTAACATTTTCATTTCTCTTCAAGGTTAGTGCAAATGCATTGCCCGTGGTTGTGTCTATGGTGGCGTTGTTCAAGGTTAGGGTGTCTGTGTCGTTGTCTGTGTCGTTCCACAATATGTAACCGTCACCTGCCTTGTAATAGGTATTGCTTGGTGCTTGGGTAAGGTCTAAGCCTGAAGAGCCTACGTCACCGCCATAGCTATAACCAATTGGTATTTCCTGTGCCATTGCCATTTGTGGCAGCAAGCTAAACACCATACAAAGTGTTAGCAAAATACTTAAAAGTCTTTTTCTCATTTTTAAATTTCCTCCTTCTTTTTCCCAAAATTATTTAAATAAATATGTTTTTTCTTCCCTTCTTTCTTGCAAAAAACTTGTATTCCCTAGCTATACCAGCAATTCACAGCGTGTAAGTGCCTTGCAAAGCTGGCTGTAGCAAACAGGCTTTAGCAAATAGTCTGTTGCTTGAAGATGATAGGCTTCAATGCCATAGCGTTCAGTGTCGCTAACAATAATTAAAGCACTTGAACTGCAAAGCTTTCTTATGTTGCTTAAATCTCCAATTTCACTTTCTGCTTTAAGCGAAACCATTACAATATCGGCAACGGTAAACACCAAGCTTTTTACCAATAAATCTACAGAGGCGAACTCTGTAATACGGATAGGGATATGCCTTCCATAGTAATATCCGCCTATGTGCCTTATAAGCCTTTTTCGTTCCAGTATGTCCTCCTCACAAATGCAGATATTCAAAAACTTTCCCCTCCTTTATTACCCCCGTACGCTCACTCTTTAACGGATAAATTTTACACCTATCTTTTCTAAAATTCAATAAAGTCGATGTGAATTGCCACTTTCCGATGTGAATAACTCTTTTTTACTGTAAAAAATACTTGACAAAAGGTATATAACATACTTAACGTGAAAAAAGCCATTCTTTAGTTTATAATATATATTTACAGCTTTATAGGAAAAAGGAGTTGACAAAAATGACATTACAGCAATTAAAATATGTAGTTACTGTGGCAGATAAGGGAACAATAAGCGAAGCGGCAAAGGAATTGTTTATTTCCCAACCCAGCCTTACTAATGCCATTAAAGAATTGGAAAATGAAATGCAGATAACCATTTTCAATCGTACCAATAAAGGAATTATAGTGTCAAACGCAGGCGATGAATTTCTAGCCTATGCCAGACAGGTGTTGGAGCAAGCCAGTCTTTTGGAAGAAAAGTTTTTAAATGTGAAGAAACAAAGCCCTAGATTTTCTGTTTCAACACAGCATTATTCCTTTGCCGTAAACGCATTTGTTGATGTAATTCGTGAATTTGGAGGACTTCAGTATGATTTCACCCTTAGAGAAACACAAACCTATGAAATTATAGAGGATGTAAGCAGACTAAAAAGCGAAATAGGTATTCTTTATACATCATCAAAAAATGAAGAAGTAATTTTTAAGCTTATTAAGCAAAATGGATTGGAATTTGAGGATCTTTTTATTGCAAAGCCACACGTTTTTATTAGTTCAAAGCATCCCCTTGCGGGAAAAAATGAAGTAGTTATGGAGGAACTTGAGGAATATCCGTATCTTTCATTTGAGCAAGGAGATTATAACTCCTTCTATTTTTCAGAAGAAATTCTAAGTACGCTTGACCGAAATAAAAACATCAAAGTAAGAGACAGAGCAACGTTATTTAATTTGGTAATTGGCTTAAATGGGTATACAGTCAGCACGGGTATAATAAGTAAGGAATTAAACGGTGAAAATATTATTGCAAAACCTCTAAGGGTAGAAGAATATATGCGTGTTGGTACAATAAAGCAAAAGAATATGACACTTAGCAGGTATGGAAAGGCATACATGGAATCATTAAAAATACATATATCTGAATATGCCAAGTAAAGAGGGCTTTGCCCTCAAACACCCACAAGGGTTTCACCCATTGACCCATCTAAAACCGCATAAATATGCGGTTTTAATAAAAGTTTTTGGTCTTGCTTTTTTCAAAAAGCAAGTAGGTTTGGACAACGTCCAAGGCAGGCTGAAGACAAACCCACAAATTTGAATGACTCGCTGAAGGTTTGGGAACAAAGAGTTCCCATTTTAAATCGTGAAGGCGGAATTTATTTCCGCTGTAACGCAAAAAAAGTTAGTATTTTCAAGGCTTTTAAGCCTGATTTGAAAATGCTGACTTTTATCATACCAGTGGCTAAATCAAGTCGACTTGCGACTTGATTTACAGAGTGTAGACTTTGTCTACAGGCTGAGAACCTTCTAATGTTTCCATAGCATAGTAATGTTAATACAGGTGGGGGTATAGTTTAAAGCTATACTAAACACATATATTTTTGTATTTTTCAATGCCTTTAAACTGCTCTATACTATATAAAATTTTAAAAATAGTATGGAGGAATTGAAATGGAAAATAAGATAGAAACAAAATGTATTCATGAAGGATGGAAGCCCAAAAATGGGGAAGCAAGGCAATTACCTATTTCTCAAAGCACAACTTTTAAATATAATACCAGCAATGAAATGGGTAAGCTATTCGATTTGGAAGCAGAAGGTTATTTTTATACAAGGCTCCAAAACCCCACTAATGACGCTGTAGCCGCTAAAATTTGTGCAATGGAAGGCGGAGCAGCCGCAATGCTCACCTCATCTGGTCAAGCAGCAAATTTTTATGCCATATTTAATATTTGCGAAGCAGGCGACCATTTTATTGCCTCATCTGCAATTTATGGTGGTACATATAATCTGTTTGGCGTAACAATGAAAAAAATGGGAATTGAATGTACCTTTGTAGATCAGGATTTGCCAGAAGAAGAGTTAGCAAAGTATTTTAAGGCAAATACAAAGGCAGTTTTCGGCGAAACAATTACAAATCCCACTATTTCTGTTTTCGATTTTGAAAAATTTGCAAACCTAGCTCATTCACATGGTGTACCACTTATTGTTGATAATACATTTGCCACTCCAATAAACTGCCGACCATTTGAGTGGGGTGCAGATATTGTAACGCATTCAACAACTAAATACATGGATGGTCATGGAGTAAGCGTTGGAGGCTGTATTGTAGATAGCGGAAATTTTAACTGGATGACGTATGCAGATAAATACCCAGGTCTAACCACACCAGATGATTCTTACCATGGTATCATATATGCCCAAAAGTTTGGGAAAGGTGCATATATTACCAAGGCAACGGCACAGTTAATGCGTGACTTTGGCTCTATTCAATCTCCACAAAATGCGTTCTATATTAATTTGGGGTTAGAAACGCTTCATCTTAGAATGAAGAGGCATTGTGAAAACGCTTTGGCGGTAGCAAAATTTCTGGAAAAACATGATAAAGTTGCGTGGGTTCATTATCCTGATTTGGAAAGTGATAAGCATCACTACTTAGCTAAAAAATATCTGCCAGATGGTACATGTGGAGTATTGGCATTCGGAATAAAAGGTGGAAGAGACATTTCAATTCAGTTTATGGACAAACTGAATTTAGCTTCTATAGTAACACATGTGGCTGACAGCAAAACTTGCCTATTACACCCGGCAAGTCATACTCACCGACAGCTTTCAGATGAACAATTAAGAGACGCAGGAATTGCACCAGATTTAATTCGTTTTTCTGTAGGCACTGAGAACATTGGCGATATTATTGATGATTTGAAACAAGCACTAGAACAGATATAGTTTCCTGTGAACTAGTTTCTCAAATTCATAAACCAAATTTATAAAAAACCTGTTGAAGTTATTTTATCAACAGGTTTTTTAATGCTTATTTAATTGGTGAGTGCATAATATGTGTTATAATTTTCAACCTTAGAGAACTGGCTTAATACTTAATTTCAAATTCATTCCAGTCATGCTCATAGTTATACTCTTTGTTACTATTTACAACTCCAGATGTAACTTGATGCCCACCTTTTAATTTAAAGTTTCCAATTAATTCTTTTAACATTTGAGACTGGCTAGAAAGTTCCTCACTTGCTGCTGCACTTTCTTCCGCAGTTGCAGAGTTTGTTTGAACAACCGCCACTACTTGCTCTACACCCATATTTACTTGGGCTATTGAAGAAGCCTGTTCTTTACTTGCATCGGCAATATGCTGAATAATATTGGTACTCTTTTCCACATTTTTTACAACATCTTCCAATGAATTTGCTGTTTCGTTTACATTATTAACTCCTTGCTCAACTGCACAAACAGCTTGCTCAATTAAAATGGCAGTATTCTTTGCACTCTCGGCTGATTTTCCTGCCAAGTTACGTACTTCATCAGCAACCACAGCAAAACCCTTTCCAGCCTCTCCTGCTCTTGCCGCTTCTACCGCTGCATTTAATGCCAAAATATTTGTCTGGAAAGCAATGTCCTCAATAGCTTTAATAATTTTACCAATTTCATTAGATGTGCTACTAATTTCTTCCATTGAAAGCACCATCTGCTCCATCTGATTCTTGCCACGAGTAACAGCAATCATAGCTTCATTTGCAACTACTTTTGCTTCCTCTGCATTTTTAGATGTTTTACTACTATGGGCAGAAACTTCGTTAATTGATGCAGATAATTCTTCAATTGAACTTGCCTGCTCTGTTGCTCCTTGAGAAAGAGCCTGTGCACCTGAAGCAATCTGTTCAGAACCACTTGCTACCTGTTCTGCGGCAATATCAATTTGTGTAAGTGTTTCGTTCAGCAAACTAGCAGTACCAGACAAAGCATTTTTAATTTTTTCAAAATCACCATCATAAGTATTATTAAACGTTAAGTTTAAGTTACCATGACCCATTTCCTCTAGTAAGTAAGAAACCTCATCAATATAATTTATGTAGGTTTTAAGTCTATCGGCTAATATGCCCATTGAATTTGCCAAATGCCCTACCTCATCACGGGAATCTATATCAATATCCACATCTAAATTACCTTCTGCAAGAATCTGTGTAACCTTATCCAATTTTTCAATAGGTCTTACTATATTTAATATAATATACATACCTAATACAACTGAAATTACAATACAAATAAGAATAAGTGTAAACAGTTCCATTGTAGACTTGTGAATTTGTGCATCAACAATTGCACTTTGCTCTGCTACATAGGTATCAATAAAGTCCGTATAATTGCCTGTACCTATAACTATATCAAAAGGCTTAAAATACTGGGAATATGCCCTTTTAGGAGATGACTCTGTTGCTCCTGCTCTAGGGAAATAATAATCTGTATATCCTCCGCCGTTCATAGCTTGATTTTTTAGTTCTTTTATAAGTTCAAACCCGTTGTCGTCCTTTGCATTGGCACGGTTGGTTCCCTCTGTATCATTACCCAAAAGAACCACACAAGTACCATCTGACTTATCGGCCCAAAAATAACCATCTTCTCCATATCTCATATTACGAAGTGTATCGAAGCCTAACTTTTCTGCCTCTTTAGCACTATATTTTCCTGCCACATAGCCATCATAAACACTTTGCAACATAGTAGAAGCCGTCTGCACCTGCTCCTTAATTTTTGTATCGAAATCCGTTCTAATGCTATCTTCTAGAGTTTGCAGCAACTCTTCTTTTTGCTTATTCATGCTGTAAATAGAAGTACCCGCAACACAAATACAGGAAATGACCCCTAAAAGTAATAAAATAGCCATTTTTGTTCTAATTCTTAATGATTTCATCTTTCTCTCCTTATCCCCTTTGCATAAAACATAAGTTTACATAACCAACACCATGATACCTTTTAAAACTTATCCCCATATAGATCATAAAAAACATTTAAGGAAACGCTGATTAATAGCAAAGTTTGTATGTTTTTCGGTAGGCAAATGCCTTTACCAAATTGATAATAAAACCGATAGCTCAGAGCCTCCAGAATAACATTATAGCACATATTTACTGGCTTTCAACATTCTTCTTGTAATTTATTAAAATATTTTACATATATTACCTTTAACTTCTTTAAAAATCAGCAAAAAACGACTTTTTCTGCCTGTTTTAAAATTCGCTTGTCATTCCACTGGTTTTACTGTGATTGTAATGTAAAATTTGCTAAATGTAAATAAAAATAAAAATAAATATTTTGTAAATGTTGGGAAAATATCAGTAATGAAAAAACAATCAATAGTGATAGGGTTATTTGAAAGAAGATTTGAAAGAAACCACAGAAAATGTTGTAAAAAACGAAGATGAAGATGGTTACGATGGCAAATGCTACAACGAAACTAGAGTATATGCGTTTATGACACACTGGGTAATATTGTAATTCCTTTTTAAGACATGAGCCAAGAGGATATTGTCCGTTATAGGCAAATATCTGAACAGGCAATAAAAGACTGAATTTTTCTAATAATAAAGTAAGTAAGTTCTTTGGTACTGGAAACTTAAGGTTTTGCTGTATTTACACTAATAATACATGCTTAACCCCAGTGTTTCCAATGCCAAAAAGAACTCTGCTACAACCTTTCACGGGTATCTTTTAACATTTCGTCTGCACTGGCAAATTCACCTTTTTCCATTGCCGCAAACGTATCCAGTACTGCTATGTTACCACTGTAAATGCTAGATTTACGGAAAGCGTTGAACTCCTTTTAACTGTTCTGGTACAGCTCCATGGCTTTTTCCCCTTGGTGGGTGTAAAAATAACAACTGCAAAGGTTCATTCGCTGTACAATTTTCAAATCACCGTGGAGTGGCACATTTGTTAAGCTTTCCAGTAGCTCAATAGCTTTTTCATAGTCATTCAAATCGCAATATCCTGCGGATAAACTTACAGTAATATAGTTTTTCATATAGCTTCCTTTGATATTTTTAAGTAATACCTCTAAAGCCTCAATATACTCTTTTGCCTTGCCATTTTCCAAAAGTTTTACAGATGCCTTTATCTTTTTTTCGCATCTATAATTATAGAATACATAGCTAATGGCAGACCCGAAAACAACAACAACAAAACAAATCATTAAGAAATTCATAAAAACATCTTTTGGAATATTAAACGCTTTATTTACAATAAAAAGTAAAGTGCCTATAACTAACCCAATGGCAATAATCTTTAAAACCCTTTTCATTCTTTTAATCCTCCAAGCTATAACACAACGCTCATAGTTCACCGCTTACCTTGTATCTAAACGGTGCACCATATGTAGCTTTCACTCAAAGCATTATACCAAACAAATCATCATTTGTGAACAACTCAGTATTTTTATTAAAAAATTCCAAAGGATTATGAAACACTTAGCATAGCCTCTTACTCATCTATATATGAACAGCAGTAGTCTGCCACTTCCTGGGCAGAAACCTTAAACTTGCTATTAGCAGGTACGTAAAAGCTTTCTCCTTCTTTAATACATACCCATGTTTCGCTATCTGGCAGTAGCACATTCAGTTTACCTGCCAAAATCTCCATGTGTTCTTTTGCTCCTGTTCCAAATTCATACTCACCAGGCATAATAATGCCAAGAGTTTTTCTTGTGCCATCCTCAAAAAGAATTGTACGGCTTGTTACCTTTCCATCATAATAACATTGGCTTTCTTAACAATTGTTACGTTTTTAATTTCATCCATTTTAAGCCTCCAGAATAGTTTTTGTTAATTATAGTCAATAGTAATATATCCTGTCTACCGAACTTTTACATTCCTTATTTTACGAAATTGATTTTTGCCCAACTTCTTTCCACTGTGTTGCAGAATAAGGGTCTAACGCTCTTTCCAGTGCTTTTTCGCTCATGATTCCCTTTTCAAGCACAATAGCTCTTACACTTTTTCCTGTTTTTAGAGCCGTTTTAACTACCTTTGCGGACTTTGCATATCCAATATACGGGCAAAGCACCGTTGCAATTCCAGCACTTTCGTTTACCATGTTGTAGCACCTTTCTTTGTTCACCTTTATGCCTTTAATGCAATTATTGGTTAGGGTATTTACTGCCTGTTTTAACATTGAAAGAGACTCAAATAGATTATAAAATACAATTGGTTCAAATGCATTCAGTTCCATCTGCCCTGCCTCTGCCGCCAAAGTAATTGTGTTGTCGTGACCAATTACATGAAACGCAACCTGATTAACCACCTCTTGAATTACAGGATTTATTTTACCTGGCATTATAGATGACCCGTTTTGACGTTCTGGTAAATGCAATTCTCCAATTCCTGTTTTTGGTCCACTGGATAACAACCTTAAATCGTTGCACATTTTAGATAAATTAACTGCACAAGCTTTTAACACACCAGAAACCATTACAAAACCATCTAAATTTTGAGTGGCATCAAAAAGGTCTTCCGCCTGTGTTAATGGATAGCCTGTTATTTTTCCAAGGCAAGGAACAATATTTACTATATATCCCGAATCTGCATTAACACCACTGCCAATTGCCGTTCCGCCAAGATTTAACGTATACATTTCCGCCATACTGCTTTTAATTCTTTTTATATCTCTGCTTATCATAGCTGCATAGGCATGAAAGGTTTGCCCAACACGCATTGGCACTGCGTCCTGTAGCTGAGTTCTGCCCATTTTTAAAACATCATCAAATTCTTGCGATTTGTTAAGCAATTCTTTTTCTAATTTTTCCAGTTCCCCTATCAGCTCTTTTGCAAGGTGAATTACTGTAAGTTTTCCCGCTGTAGGAATAACATCGTTGGTAGACTGGCACATATTAACATGGTCATTAGGATGAACTTTTGAATAACTGCCTTTTGTGCCACCTAAAAACTCGTTGGCACGGTTGGCTATCACCTCGTTCATATTCATATTGGCACTGGTTCCTGCTCCGCCTTGAATTGCGTCTACAATAAATTCCTCATTAAACTTTCCATCTATAACTTCCTCGCAGGCTTTTATAATCGCTTCTGCTTTTTTCCCATCCAGCCAATTGATTTTCCTGTTTGTAATTGCCGCCGCTTTTTTTACTTTAGCAAGATTTTCAATGAAAACAGAATTTAAAAACATCCCTGAAATAGGGAAATTTTGTTTCGCACGTAACGCTTGAACTCCATAATACGCTTCCTTTGGTACTTCCATTGTTCCAATTGAATCTGTTTCCATACGCATTTCTTTTTTCATTGTCATTCCACTCTCTTTCTCTACTTTATATTTTGATATTTAATCTGCCACAGAGAGTAGCATATAAATTCCCTTTGGTAAATACTTTTAAGTGAATACGCAGTTTAAATAGTAATTTATACCTATTTGGATTAATTATATTAATTTTTTAAGCTTTTCAGTTTATATAATTAAGTCGTTAGATTTACAAAAATATTTGCAGTGTTATAATTTATACATTAATATTCTTCAACCCAAAAGAAAGAAGGCTGTTCCATGGAAAAATATGAACCTAACTATACTGAAAAAATGCTGGATAGTATTGATAGAAAAATTATTGACATTCTGCAAAAAAATGCACGTACCCCTATTAAAGATATTGCAAAAGAGGTTTTTCTATCTTCTCCTGCGGTTTCTGCACGTATTGAAAAACTTGAAAAAAGCGGCATAATAATTGGCTATCATGCACAAATTAATCCGTTTTTATTTGGCTATAACATTCGTGCCTTTATTAATCTTGAGGTTGAACCCTTTCAAAAGAAAGATTTTTACCCTTTTATTCAGGCAATTCCAAACGTTATTGAATGTAACTGCGTTACAGGTGACTATTCCATGTTAATATCCGTTGTATTTCAAACAACTGTACAGCTAGACCATTTTATTAACGAATTGCAGAATTTTGGTCGAACAAAAACACAAATAGTATTTTCCACCTCTGTTGAGCATAGAGGAATTGCAATAGATAATTAAAATTGAAAATAGTATTTAGTTCTGATTTTTACAATTTTTTTAAAAATTCTCGTATTAAGATAAATCATGCTTTAAACATATTATTATATTTTTAAACACTTCAAACAAAGGCGTTGGATGGCAAGTTGCTTCCTACGCCTTTTTACTTTATTAAACATAAGGAGGAATATACTATGGCAAGAACAAATTACTCATCTGGTGCACCTTTGGAAGATGTTGTTGGATATTCAAGAATGGTAAAGGTTGGTAACATGGTATTTATTGGCGGAACAACTTCCGTACAGCCTGATGGCAGCGTATACGGCGTTGGCAGTGCCTATGAACAAGCAAAATATATTTTTCAAAAGCAAGTTAAATTGCTGGCACATGGAGTCCGAAGAAGCCTGCGATGCTGATGAAGAGCCGGAACTCGACACTTTCCAAGAGTCTGCGGCGCTCTTACAAGATTTGACCTACACGCCTGAACAGCGCCAGGAGCAGCTCTGCCAGGCTCTG
>JAQVIB010000045.1 GCA_028695945.1 Lachnospiraceae bacterium | reverse complement strand
CCATAAATCTTGCCAAAATATGTGGCTGACCAAAGTAGCCAAGACCCCATGCAAGGTTAGTAAGTATTGAAAGAATAGAAACTGAACCCATACCTCCTGTTGCTTTTGTAAGGCTTAAAAAGTTAGGGTCAATATTAAATGCTCCTTCCCTAACAACATCAATACCGCCCATTTCAATAATAGCAAATACAGGTACAATTAAAAGTGCAAAGAACATCAATATTCCCTGTATAACATCTGTAAGGGATACGGCAAGAAATCCACCAAGAAATGTGTAACCAATAATTACAAAAGCACCAAGTATAAGTGCTTTTTGGTAAGGTATTCCTAAAAGCATTTCAAAAAGCTTTGCTCCTGTTGAAAATTGTGCCGCAGTATATATTGTGAAGAAAACAATAATAACTACAGCTGGTATAAGCCTTAAAATTCCACTGTGGTCCTCAAAGCGTGTCTCAAAGAATTCGGGCAGAGTAAGGGCATTGCCAGCCTTTTCTGTATAAACACGAAGTCTTTTTGCAAGTATTTTCCAGTTTGCATATGTACCAATACCAAGACCAATGGCAATCCATCCTGCTTCAACCCCAGCAAGGTATGCCGCTCCTGGTAAACCAACCAAAAGCCAACCGCTCATATCTGACGCTTGTGCTGATAAAGCTGTAGTCCATTTACCTAGCTTTCTTCCGCCAAGAACATAATCCTGAAAGCCCTGACTTTTCGCGTAGGTTATAAAACCAACAACCAACATTCCCAAAAGGTATAATGCAAGTATACCAATTTTAATTTGTTGCGAATCTAACATATCCATCTCTCCTATATTCTCACCTTAATACATATATTAACGTATTAAAGTATTTTTTAAATGCACGGCTAGTATTATACCAAAAAAATGCCTGTAAAGCAAGGAATATTAAAGTCCTTGTCATTTCCAGGCATTTTTGTTGCAATTATATACTATATAAAGAAGATTTATTTCTATATTCACAGCTTATATGTTAAAAAAGAACCTCCAACTTTTTTCTATAACTGCTTAATTAGCTTTTTAATTTTCTCTTCTATTAATTTTGCCACTTCAGCAAAATCATCGTCAGTTTTTCCCGTTGGGTCATCAATGCCCCAATCTTCACGGTATTTGCAGGGTAAATATGGACACTGCACGTTGCACCCCATTGTTATAACAATATCAACAGTAGGAATATCTGAAAGCAGTTTAGAATATTGCTTTTCTTCCATATCTATTCCATAAAGCTGTTTCATAATTCTTACTGCATCTTGATTAATTTGAGGTTTTGTTTCAGTTCCAGCAGAATAGCTTTCAAACACATCTGATGCAAAATGTCTGCCCAATGCCTCAGCCATCTGACTTCGGCAGGAATTATGAACACATATAAATGCAACCTTCGGCTTATTCAATTTAAGTCCCACCCTTCTGATATAAAGCAGATAATATAAACTATCTTGCTTTTTGCAAAATCTTAACTATCTCATCCTTTTTTAAAACTTTTCCAAAAGATACCACCTTGCCATCTACCACAAGTGCAGGTGTTGTCATAACACCATATGCGGCAATTTGTGCAAAATCGGTAACATGTTCAATGGTCGTATCCATTCCAAGTTCACTAAGTGCGTCCTTTGTTGCTGCTTCCAATGCATTACATTTTGCACAGCCAGAACCCAGAACTTTAACAGTTCCTTCTGCCTTTTCAATTGTCTCTTCATTGCAACCACCATCACAACAACATGAACTTACCTTTTTAGTTTCAGTCGATTCACAATTGCACTCGCAACCACAATCACACTTAACTTCTTCTTTTTTCTTACCAAATCCAAATAATCCCATAGAATTGCCTCCTTTATAATGTAATAATATTTTATACTAATAAATGTTGTAATGCATTAAACATATACCCTACCATAATAATTCCAACTGTACATATTCCAATGAACACACTCAATAATTTAGGCTTAACCGCCTTGCGAAGCATAACCATTGATGGTAAGCTTAAAGTTGTAACCGCCATCATAAATGCCAGAATAGTACCTAATTGTGCACCTTTATAAAGCAGTGCCTCTGCCACAGGAATAGTACCAAAGATATCTGCATACATTGGCACACCTATAATTGTTGCCAAAATAACTCCAAATGAATTATGACTTCCAAGCACAAGCTCAATCCAGCTTTCAGGAATCCAGTTGTGTATAACAGCACCTATGCCTACGCCAACCAAAATATAGGGAAATACCTTTTTAAATGTTGATACCGTTTGTTCCTTTGCATAAGATATACGTTCATTTTTTGTCAAGTCTGGAGATTCAATGTCAACACCATTTGCTGAACGTATAAACTCCTCAACATGATTTTCCATTTTAAGTTTTTCAATTATAGTACCGCCAATAACTGCTACTATTAAGCCTACTACAACATATATAATTGCAACTTTTGCACCGAATATGCTCATAAGCAAAATCAAACTTCCAAGGTCTACCATAGGTGACGAAATTAAAAATGAAAATGTAACTCCAAGAGGAAGCCCTGCACTTGTAAAACCAATGAATAATGGTATTGACGAGCATGAGCAAAATGGTGTTACAGTGCCCAACAGGGCGGCAATTATGTTTGCCCATATGCCATGAAAACGACCCATAATTTTTTTACTGCGTTCTGGAGGAAAGTAGCTTTGTATATATGAAATCATAAAAATCAAACAGCACAGTAATATTGTAATTTTCACTACATCATAAATAAAAAACTGTACACTTCCACCTGCTCGCCCTGTAATATCCAACCCCATAGCATTAAGCATATCCCCAACAGCAGAATTTAACCACTTCATGCCAAGAATTTGATTTTGAATAAAGTCCCAAATTACCGACATAAGCATTCACCATCCTTACAAGCATTTAAACTGCCAACAAACAATTTAAACATGGTTAACGTTTCATTATTAAGTGAATAATGTGACCATTTACCCTCTTTGCGTACCTCAACCAACCCACATTCACACAGTATTCTCATATGATGGGAAAGTGTTGGCTGGGTAATTTCAAATTTTTCTAGTAAATTACAGGCACATTTTTCACCATTAGAAAGCATTTGAACGATTTGCAAACGATTGCTGTCTCCAAGTGCCTTGCATATTAACGCTACGTCAATAGAACTCATAATCTCACCCCTCATATTGATGTTTATCTATTTATATTATAGTATATACATAGATACTTGTCAATATGTTTAGAAATTCATCTATAATTAAATTTCATCCTCACATTTTACTTCCAAACTTGGGTCATACTTTCTTCCCATATCATGCCTTGCCTTACGATTTTCAACCGTGTCAAAAATAATTGAAAAATCGTAATCCTCTGGATATAATTGGCTTGCAGGTGTTATAAGCTTTATTCTTTTGTGATTAATTGATTGCTTTTCACCTTTTATTTGAACTATAAGATTTCCTTTTTCATCTATTGTTTTGTAAATAATTCCAATGTCCTTTTGAGGAAAAACCCTTACACTATCTCCAACATTAAAGCTTTCACCATGCAATGGTTTAGTAGTTTTTATAATATCTGGCTTAATTTTATTGGTTGAAACTGTATTTTCTTTCTTTTCTTCCTTAATTATAATGCTTGAATGTTCTTTAACAACCGAAACTTTATTATAGGCTTCTTTCTCTGCTCTGACTAACATATGGCTTGGAAAACCTAACCTTTGGGCAATATATAAAGCACAGCTTTCACCAGCTTCCCCAATTTGCAATTTATATAACGGTTGTAAACTTTCTCTGTCAAATTCCATTCTTGCATTAATTAATCCTTGGGTGTTTTTAGCAAAATCTTTTATTTCTGGGTAGTGGGTTGTTGCCAGAAAAATGCAGTCTCTCTGTTTTAATTCAGCTAAAATGGAAACTGCAATACCCATACCTTCTGCTGGGTCTGTACCAGAACCTACCTCATCAAGTAAAACATGACTTTCATTTGATACGTTTTTCAAAATATCAATGATGTTCGTAATATGAGCTGAAAATGTTGATAGATTTTCCTCTATACTCTGACCATCACCAATGTCACATAAAACATTACTAAACATACAAAATACACTGCCTTGTGCTACTGGTACATGCAGTCCACTTTGAGCCATAAGTGACAGTAAACCAACTGTTTTAAGAGTAACCGTTTTCCCACCTGTGTTAGGCCCTGTTATTACAACCCCACTAATTTCTCCTCCAATTTCAAAATCCAATGGTACACATAACTTTGAATTTAATAACGGATGCCTTCCTTGTTTAATTATAAATTTTCGCTCTGTTGTTATTGGCACAGGAATAGCCTTCATTTCCATGGACAACTTTGCTTTTGCAAATATATAGTCTAGTTTTTCCATGCACTCCATGTTTATTTTTAATTCACTAACATAACTTTCCACCAAGGCAGTTAAAGTATATAGTATTTTTCTAACCTCATTATCTTCATCAATTTCTAAACATGTTAACTCGTCTTGAAATTTTCTTATTGCAGAAGGCTCAATAAAGCAAGTGCTGCCAGTGTTGGAAGTATCAATTACCGTTCCATTTACTTGATTTTTATATTCTTTTTTAACTGGCAGAACAAATTTTCCGTTTCGGGTAACAACATAACCGTCTGCAAGATATTCTTTTTTACTTCGAAGTATGCTTTCAAGCTTTAATTTTATTGAAGCTTTTGCATTTTCAATTTTTCTACGTGTATTACATAAAACGCTAGACGCATTATCCTCAACCATATCATTTCTAATTGAACGGTTAATCTCTTCAAAAAGCATTTCATGTGTATAAAATGCCTTTCCATATGAAGCTATACTTACATTTAGTATTTCAGCTTTTTTAAGATAATTTATCATTCTCTTACATGAAGCGATAAACGAGCAAACTGTTGTAAGCTGCTCTGGAATCAGCACTGAACCCTTTGTAGATAAATCTAAAATTTTGTCAAGCTCTGTCATAGAAGGAATTGGTGGATTTCCTAAGCTCTCCAATATTTTTAATCCTTCTGATGTCTCTTGTATTCTGTCTTTACATTCCCGTTCACTTAAAACAGGCTGTAACAAAAGCAATTTTTCTTTTACATTTTGTGAAAGTGCTAAAGAAGCTAATTTTTCAAGTATAAAATTAAATTCTAGTGTATTATTTGTATTCATAACGAAATTCCTCCATATAAAAATGCCCACAAGAGAAAGGCTGCCTTATATTTTCAATTTCTAAAAATATGCAGATTACTCCTGTGGGCGAATTTTAACTATCGAGAAAATAAAAAAGTGTAACAGAATAAGCCTGTTACACTTCTAAATAATCGTAACTAAAAACGCTACTATACGAAATATCAATAAACAATAATATATTGACATTCTATAAATACGATGGTTATTGCAGAAGTTTATCTGTAAGGCATAAGTAGGCACGCTTAAACAAGCAGGCAAAAACCCACCTTATAAAGCAACCCTTCTCAACTATTTAGTTGAAGTTCACCATTACAGAAACAATTAACAAACAAACCATCCTTTCGTTCTTAACATATGATAATATTATAATGCAAATCATTTTAAATGTAAAGGCATTCTCGTAATTTCTTTATTTGGAATGGTTGCAATCACATTTCCCATTCTCATAATCAATAATAACTTTTTTACATTTTCTACAAAGATGAGACACTACCGCCGACCCTTTGAAAATAGACAATGCTGACAAAAGAACAGATCCTTCATGGAAATCAGCACCTCCCATAAAATGTCTTTTGGCCATCCAACTTAATTCATGTTGACTTTGTATAACACCTTGCTCCATCTCTTCACCACAATATGGACACTTCATAACTTCACCTTCCACCCAATTCTTTTTGTTTTTAATAACAACTACCTGTCAATGAATTTAATTTAAACTATATCACAATTTCTGAGTTTGGGAATAAAATTTCAGATATTACTTTATATTATGTTTACCTCAACATAATATAAAATAGTTTAGTAGATTTATTATTTTTACTTTTTTCCTCTTTTATTGCTTTGGTTTATGGTATAATCAACTACAGAAAAATCACAATTACTTAATCACAATGGAGGTTAAAAATGTCACTACAATTTTATTTACTTTCCCTTTTATCTGGTCTGGCTGTAACATTGCAAGTTGGAATTAACGGGCAACTTCAATCAGAAGTGGGAAGTCCTATTCTTTCATCCTTAATCAGTTTTCTTGTTGGCTTAATTGGTCTTTGTGTTGTATTTTGTTTTACATTAGTAAACGGTACTTATACATTATCAAACTTAAGTGCTATAAAGGACATTCGTTGGTGGTTGTTTACCGGAGGACTACTGGGTGCATTCTATATTTTTACAACAATAATTGCCCCTCCTAAAATTGGATTTGCAAATATGTTCAGCCTTGCAATTTGTGGTCAAATTATACTTGCTGTTCTGTTTGACCACTTCGGTCTTTTAGGAAACAAAATTCACCTTATTAGTCCTTACCGCATTATAGGTATTATTTTACTTGTATCCGGTGTATACATCATTCAAAAATACTAGTTACTTTTTGATATAAACCTTAACGCATTAAAGCCTATATCACTACGACATAGGCTTTATAAATTTTTACAGCTTTATGTTAACTTTTCCTTTTAACAATTCTATAATAGGTATTTGCTGTTAGAAAATAGCTTAATACATAGAATACCGCAAAAACAGCAATAATCCCAAGGCAACTTAATGCAATTAACTTGTTATTGTAAAGGTTAAGTGCATACAGCAACTTAGTTGTCATTCTAAGTCCCATCATGGTGTGAATTATTGCAACCGCTAATGGTAAGCCAAATACTAACATTATTTGCCTATGGATAGTTGCTTTTACATCTTCGTCGCTTAGCCCAACCTGCTGCATAACATCAAAATTATGTTTGTCTTCCAATCCTTCTGAAATTTGTTTATAATACATAATTAATAGTAAACAAATTGTGAAAATTAATCCGAAAAATACACCTAAAAACAGTAAGCCTCCGTCCATGGATTTAACATCATAACCCCAGTCAATAACATTTTTATTACTAATGAACTCCGGCGTTTCAGTCCATTTTTTATCTAAAGCATTTAAAAATGCCTCCTTGTTACTTATTTCTCCTTCCATGTTGAACCTTACTGAATAGTATGGAGTACCACTACCCTCATAGTCAAGATAATCACTGCCATCATTAAATTGTTTTGCCATTTTATCAACATTACTATAATCGTTTATTATAAAATACAGCCTACCCCTAGAGTAATTATTTACCTCTTTTGTATCAAAATGAAATGAACTTATTTCTTCTTTCACTTTATACACTTTTTCATTTAATGTAACTGAACTATATTTAAAATCTTCTGTATTTGAATAGACAAGAATTTCATCTTGTTCTAATTTTTTGTTTTGCCCTTCAATTCTATTAAAATCTGAAAGTGAAATAAGTCTAACCAATCTTTCTTTTTCCATGTCAGATGAGCTTTTTAAAATAGAAAAAATATTTTGGTTATTACATGTATCAATTAGAAAATAGTTATAATTAATTTTATCTTTTATTTGTACATTATTTTGGCTAGCAAGTCTTTGCATGTCAGTTTCAAAGGCACTAGTGTCCTGCATTTTAGAACTATCAAAAACATATTCAGCATCAAGCGGGCAAATAAAACGAATTGCGGCTTTTTCTCCTAACGTTAAAGAAACAGTACACAGTAAAGTAATAATTACCATTGTACTAAAAATACATATGTTAACTAAACTTGCCGCACTTTTTTTCATTCTATAAATCATACCTGATATGGTGATGTAATTAGCTTTTTTGTAGTAATAATTTTTGTTTTTTCTCAATGTTCTTAGTAACGCAATACTTCCAGAAGTAAACAAAAAATATGTGCCAACAACAACCATAAACACTGCCAAGAAAAAATTCAAAAATATCATACCATCTACTTTAGAAACAAATGCTATCCAATATCCTCCGCCTAAGAATAAAATTCCAAGCACAGTAGATATAAAAAGACTTTTTGGTTGTCTTTCCCCTTTTTTTGGTTCCCTTAGCAAGTCACTAGGGTTCGCCTTCGTTACCTGATACAAATTAGTTCCCAAATTAAGTAAAGAAATGCCTCCAAAGAAAATCAGGGTTGTTATAAAACTACTAAGCGGCATAGTAAATTCAACATCAACAGGCAATCCACTGGCGTTAAGTAAAATTAAAAATACTAATTTTGCAAACACAACTGCTGTTATTAATCCTATTACCATAGCAATAATATAAATAAATAAGGTTTCCATAAACATCATAAATGCAATATGTTTTTTCTCTAAACCAAGTATACTATAAAGACCAATTTCATTTTTTCGCCTCTTAATTAAAAAACTGTTTGTATAGAATAAAAATGGAACCAAAATAATACCTAGTAAACCATTTCCAATTTTCAAAAGCATCCACATATACGCTGCATGTGGCACATTTTCAAGAAAATCATTTTTAATTATGCAACTAAAAATAAAGAAAACTGATATAGAGAAAGCTGTTGTTAAAATGTAAGGTAAATAAACAATACCATTTTTGCGAATTCCCGTAGCTGCCATTTTTGGTAAAATAATTGTTTTACTCATTTCATTCAACTCCTTCGGTCTGAAGTACAGTTAAAGTATCAGAAATTTTATGATACATTTCGTCGTCAGAAGAATTGCCTCTATAAATCTGATGAAACAAATTGCCATCTTTTATGAATAATACTCTGCCCGCACACTTTGCTGCTTGAATACTATGGGTAACCATTACAATTGTCTGCCCATCTTTATTTACATTAGAAAACATACTTAAGAGACTTGTTGCCGATTTAGAGTCCAATGCTCCTGTTGGTTCATCTGCAAGAATAAGCTTAGGTTGTGTAATTAATGCCCTTGCTACCGCCGCTCTCTGTTTTTGCCCACCAGACACTTCATATGGATATTTGGATAAAAATTCTGTTATTCCCAGTTGTTTTGCCAGCGGAACTAGTCTCTCCTTCATTTCCGAATATGATTTTCCTTGAAGCACCAAAGGCAAAAATATATTATCTTGCAAGGAAAAAGTGTCTAATAGATTGAAATCCTGAAAAACAAATCCAAGGTTATCTCTTCTAAATGCACATAACTCTTTGTTTTTAATTTTGGAGAAAGATTTCTCATCTAACAATATATCTCCCTCTGTAGGTTTATCAAGAGAAGCTAATATATTAAGCAGTGTGGTTTTTCCAGAACCAGATTCTCCCATTACTGCTACATATTCTCCTTTTTCTACTGAAAAACTAACTTTCTCCAGTGCTTTAACTTGATTGCCACCAAACCTTGTGGTATATACTTTTTTAAGATTTTTCACTTCTAAAAATGCCATAATATTTACCTTCTTTTCTATTTAAATTTGCAACAATTTAATTGCTTTATTTTTCAGTTAACTTATTATAGCAAAAAAAGAAATGCTCTGCCTTTACTGTGGCTTACATTTCTTCTTTGTACCTTTCATTATTGTAAGTTTCTGTCCTAATCTAACTTTTGTCCTTCTAAAGAAAGTTTTTGTTTCCCAAACTTAATCATAAACGTTGTTCCCTTTCCTATTTCAGAAGTAACACTTATTTCAAATCCAAGTTTTTTTATAACTTGCTTACATAGATATAAACCAATTCCAGTTGATTTCTTATCCATTCGTCCATTAAACCCTGTAAATCCTTTTTCAAAGATACGCGGCAAATCTTCTTCTTTTATTCCAATTCCTGTATCCGAAATACACAATACTGATTCAGATGAAGTAATATTGTATTCATTTTGCAATTTATCATTGGTACAAGAACTATTTTTTAAATCCAAATATTCAATTGAAATTCCTCCTTTAAATGTATATTTAATACAATTGGAAAGTATTTGCTCAATAACGAAGGCAATCCACTTTTCATCACTGATTACAGTAGCATTAAATTCTTCAAAGTTCAAAGAGAGCTTTTTCTCAATAAAGTTAATTGAGTATTTTTTAACAGATTGTTTAACAATTTCATATAAATCACATTCTTTAAGAAGTATATCAAAAGACATATATTGAAGGCGAAGATAATGCAGAGCCATCTCTGCATACTGTTCAATTTTAAATAATTCTTGCTTCATAAGCATGGTATTTTTCTTAGAATCTTCTGTTTGAAGTAATAAGTGTAACGCTGCAATTGGTGTTTTAATTTGGTGAATCCAAAGTGTATAATAATCTTTGCTCTCCAATTCCTGCTGCATCATTTTTAAATATAAATCACTGCGATTTTTAAACAAACCCTGCAATAACTCTTGGTACAATTCTTCTATGTAATTGCTTGTGGTAGGAAGAATATCCAGTGTAGTTTCCATATTTAAATAGGTTTCATATAAAGCCTTGTACCTGTTTTTGTATTGAATAAAACTATAAATTAAACAGCAGCTTCCTAAAAACGAGCATATTAACAAACTGTATAAAATTGGTTCTAAGCTGATTTTATATTGTAATATTGTAATTATAATAACGGCCGAAAATATAACAAAAAGGCCAATATACTTAATTTGGTCTACAAGCCATTTTGCAAAAAGTTGTCTCTTTAATAATTGTTTCATAGGAATTTTATTCCTCCAGCATATACCCTATCCCTTTTTTGGTGGTAATTAAATTGTTTAGTGAATATTCCTCTAATTTTTTACGAAGTCTTGTTAAATTAACCGCCAAAGTATTGTCATCAATAAAACAATCTCCATCCCAAAGGTGCTTCATTATTGCTTCTCTTGTTACAGTTTCTCCTTTATGCTCAAACAGTATCTGTAGTATTCTAAATTCATTTTTTGTAAGTTCTACCCTTTCACCATTAACCTCTAAAGAAGCATTGGATAAATTAAGAACAACGCCATTACATTCCAGTAAATTTGA
>JAQVIB010000044.1 GCA_028695945.1 Lachnospiraceae bacterium | reverse complement strand
GGGGAAGGTTCTGCCTGCGGCGGTTATTGGTACCCTTATTGTTTATTGCCTTAAAGGTGTAAATGTAACAACAGCACCATATGGCATTGCAGAATTCACGTCAGTTGCACTAGTTGCAGTTCTCCACAAGTGGAAACGAAATACATTTTTAAGCATTGGGGCAGGCACTGCCTGTTATATGGTTCTTATTCAACTAGTGCTTTAATACATACAAAAAAGTGTATGGCATATTTTTGCAAACAAGGGTGATTTTTGTAACATTTAGATTAAGAAAAGTTGATTTTAGGCACAAGTTATGATATTGTAATAAAATAGGTTTATTAGGTGGTTTAATATATATTAATCACTGATTTATAAATAAGGAGCGATTATAATGGAAACAGTTTCAGGCGAAAGAAATTATACAGACTTGGAAATTGCCGATATGATGGAAAAAAACGATGGCGACACCGTTAAAACGCATGGCATGATTTATTCTGTAAAAGATATGGGCGACTTTGGATTTGTTACCCTCAGAAAGAGAAACGGGCTTGTGCAGTGCGTTTATAATAAGGGCATAAGCCAATTTGAAATTTCAGACCTTGGTCCTGAGTATTCAATAAAAGTTGAAGGAACAATAAAAAAAGATGAAAGAGCACCGGGTGGGTTTGAAGTTCACCTTGTTAATGTTGATGTGCTTTCTACACCACATGAAGCACCTGCAATTAATCTTTCAAAAAGAAAACTAGGTGTTACAATAGAAAAAAATATTGAGCTTAGACCACTTACCCTTAGAAATAACCGTGAAAGAGCTATTTTTAAAATGCAAGAGGGTGTTGTTAGAGGATTTAGAGATTTTCTTCTTAAAGAAGGTTTTACAGAAATTCGTTCACCTAAAATTGTTGCAACTGGTGCAGAAGGTGGTGCGAATATTTTTAAATTGGATTACTTTGGAAAAAAAGCGTTCCTTGCACAAAGTCCACAGTTCTACAAACAGATGTTGGTTGGGGCATACGAAAGAGTATTTGAGGTTGCTCCTGTTTTCCGTGCAGAAAAACATAACACAACGAGACATCTTAACGAATATATAAGCTTAGATTTTGAAATGGGCTTTATTAGCGATTTCCGTGAAATTATGGAAATGGAAACAGGTGCTATTAAAAACATGATTAGTGTTTTGAAAAGCGAGTACGAAAGAGAACTTAAAATTTTGAATCTTGAATTACCTGAAATCACAGAGATTCCAACTGTGAAATTTAAGGACGCAAAGGAAATGGTTGCTGCAGAATATGGCAGAAAAATTAAAGACCCATATGACCTTGAGCCAGAAGAAGAACAGCTTATCAGCAAGCTTTTTAAAGAAAAATATAACAGCGATTTTGTTTTTGTTACACATTATCCAGTTAAAAAACGTCCTTTTTACGCTATGGATGACCCATCTGACCCTAAGTATACATTAAGTTTCGACCTTCTTTTTAGAGGTATGGAAATTACTACCGGTGGACAGAGAATTCATAACTATGATGACCAGGTTGATAAAATGATTTCTAAAGGACTTGACCCAGCAGATTTTGAAGGATACCTTATGATACACAAATATGGTATGCCACCACATGGCGGTCTAGGCATGGGCCTTGAAAGACTTTGCATGAAATTGCTTGATGAAAGCAATGTGCGTGTAGCATCTATGTTCCCAAGAGATATGTCAAGACTTACTCCATAAAACTAGACCTTATGGTTTATGCCTAGTTTACATTAAACTTAAATGAAAGGTAGATTTTATGAAAATTACAGATGAAATGATTGACTACATCGGTATTCTTGCACGACTTAAACTTCAAGATGAAGAAAAAGAAACTGCAAAAACCGAGTTGGAAAAAATAATTAACTATATGGATACATTAAACACCCTTGACACTACTGGTATTGAGGCTATGAGCCATGCTTTCCCTGTAAAAAATGTTTTCAGGGAAGATGTTATAAAGCCATCGGTTGACAGGGAAATTATTACTTTAAATGCACCAGCTAAGAAAGACGGCTGTTTTAAAGTACCAAAAACTGTAGAATAATAGGGGGCATACAAAATGGAACTTAGTAAAATGACTGCCCTTGAAATTGGCAGTAAAATAAAAGCTAAAGAACTTGGTGTTGTTGAGGTAACAAAGGCAGCACTTGAAAATATTGAAAAAACAGACAAAGCTTACCGTGCTTTTGTAACCGTATGTGGAGAAAAAGCACTTACTCAAGCAGAAAAAATTCAAAAGGGAATTGATGATGGAACATTAACATCTCCTCTTGCTGGTGTGCCTATGGCTGTAAAGGACAATATGTGTACAGAAGGAGTTCTAACTACCTGTGCATCTAAAATACTTACAGGCTTTAAGCCAACTTACTCATCAACAGCTGTTAGAAAGCTTGAAGATGCTGGTGCTGTAATTCTTGGAAAGCTTAACATGGACGAGTTTGCTATGGGTTCTACTACAGAAACTTCCGTTCATGGTGTAACTGTAAATCCGTGGGGCGAAAACAGAGCACCTGGTGGCTCTAGTGGTGGTTCTGCGGTAGCGGTTGCGGCAGATGAAGCTTACTATACTCTTGGTTCAGATACTGGTGGTTCAATTCGTCAGCCAGCGGCTTTTTGTGGCGTAACTGGTCTTAAACCAACCTATGGCACTGTTTCACGCTATGGTCTTATTGCTTACGCTTCATCTTTAGATCAGATTGGACCTATTGGTAAAAATGTTGAAGATATTGCAGAGGTTTTATCTGTAATCAGCGGTCACGACCCTAAAGATAGTACATCTGTAAAACAAGATTCAATTAAAATTACTCTTGATAATAATATTAAGGGTAAAAGAATTGGGCTTCCTAAGGATTATTTTGGCGAAGGTCTAAACTCAGAGGTAAAGGCTTCTGTTCTTGCTGCGGCTAAAAAGCTAGAAGAGCTTGGTGCAATTGTAGAAGAATTTGAAATGCCAGAACTTCAGTATGCTATACCAGCGTATTATATTATTGCATGTGCTGAGGCAAGCAGTAATCTTTCACGTTTTGATGGTGTAAAATATGGCTATGCTTCACCAGAATTTAAAGACTTAACAGACCTTTACTATAAATCAAGAAGCGAAGGATTTGGAATGGAAGTAAAAAGAAGAATTATGATTGGTGCGTTTGTTTTATCTAGCGGATATTACGATGCGTACTACAAAAAAGCATTACAGGTAAAGGCTATTATTAAGCAAAGCTTTGACCGTGCTTTTGAGAAATATGACTGTATCCTTAGCCCAACAGCACCAACAACAGCACTTAAAATAGGTGAAAACTTAAGTGATCCGTTAAAAATGTATCTGGGTGATATTTATACAGTATCTGTTAACCTTGCAGGTCTTCCTTCAATGGTTGTGCCTTGCGGTTTTGACAGCCAAGGATTGCCTATTGGTTTACAGCTTACAGGCAAGGCATTCAGTGAGAACGAAATTATGAATGTTGGCTACGCTTTCCAGCAGTCAACAGACTACCATACAAAGAAACCTGTACTTAAAACAGGAAAGGAGGCGTAAGTTATGGAATTTTTAACCACATTAGGCTTAGAGGTTCATACTGAGCTTTCTACAAAGACAAAAATTTTCTGTGGTTGTACAACAGAATTTGGAGGAGATCCAAATACTCACGTTTGCGAGGTTTGTACTGGTATGCCTGGCACACTTCCTGTTTTAAATGAACAAGTAGTGGAATATGCAATACGTGTTGGTCTTGCAACAAACTGTGAAATTACACAATATAATAAATTCGATAGAAAAAATTATTTTTACCCTGACCTTCCTAAGGCTTATCAGGTTAGCCAGCTTTATGCACCAATTTGCCAAAATGGTCATATTGACATTGAAGTTGGTGGCGTTACAAAATCTATCAGAATTAAAGAAATTCATATGGAAGAGGATGCAGGCAAGCTTATCCATGACCCATGGGATGACTGCACATTGGTAGACTATAACCGTTGTGGTGTGCCTCTTCTTGAAATCGTTTCTGAACCAGATTTCTGTAATGGAGAAGAAGTTATTGCTTATCTTACAAAGCTTAAATCTATTTTACAATATACAGATGTATCTGACTGCAAGATGGAGCAGGGTTCACTTCGTGCTGACGTTAACCTTTCTGTTAGACCAGTTGGAACAGATGAACTTGGCACAAGAACTGAAATGAAAAATATAAATAGCTTTAAAGCAATTGCAAGAGCCATTGAGGGTGAAAGAAAACGTCAAATTGAGCTTATTGAAGAGGGAAAGAAGGTTGTTCAGGAGACAAGAAGATGGGACGATAACAAAGGTTCAAGCTTTGCAATGCGTAGCAAGGAAAATGCACAGGATTATAGATATTTCCCTGAACCTGACCTTGTACCAATTGAAATAAGTGATGAATGGATTGAAAGAGTAAGAGGCGAACTTCCTGAACTTCCGGATGCAAAGAAAAAAAGATACATTGCAGATTATGGCTTGCCAGAATATGATGTGGATATTATTACTGGTTCTAAGTTCCTTGTGAAAATATTTGAAGAGGCACTTGAGGCTTGCGGAGAGGCAAAAGAAGTTTCCAACTGGATTATGGGCGAGGTACTTCGTCTTGCAACAGATACAAGCACAGATGTTGAAGACATTAACTTTACTTTTGCAAATCTTGGTAAGCTTATTCTTCTGGTTAAGAATAATGTTGTTAATCGTGGAACCGCAAAAGAAGTATTTGAAAAAATGTTCAAAGAAAATGTTGAACCTGAAAAGTATATTAAAGATAATGGACTTGAGATGGTTAACGATGATGGTGCAGTGCGTGAGGTTGTTCTTGCTGTGCTTCAGGCTAACCCTAAGAGTGTTGCTGAATTTAAAGAGGGTAACGATAAAGTTACACGTTTCCTTATGGGTCAGTGTATGAAACAGCTTAAAGGAAAGGCAGACCCAGCAACTGTTAATACAGTTATTGATGAGGAACTTGCAAAATTATAAAGTAATCCGTTGCAAAATGAAATTAAACCTACCATCGAGAAAAAAAGTGACAAAACTAGATTTTGGTTTATAAAAAATCATGCATTTGTGTAGGAATAAGCATACTGATGTGCTTGCATTACTTTCGTTTTTAAAAATGAACGTTGTACCCTTCATTGTATGGATTAGAACTAGTACAGATGGGTTTTTGATTTGCATCGGAAGCAGTAGACGATAATATTGTGTTGCAATTTATTATTGAGTTTAATTAGATAGAAAAAAAGAAAAGTTGCCATCCGTTCGGATGGCAACTTTCATACCTGTAATTAAATGTAATGGATCTGAGTCAATACAGTGTACACAAGAAATCGAGTTTTTATTAATGCCTATTGGCACATCTTCTTTTTACCGATGTATCAACCAATCAAGGCGGATATGAATCTTAATTTTGTTGTACAAGTATTATAGCTTTATAATTCCTAGCCAACCCTGTTGATGGGCTGTCCTTCGCAAAAAGCTCTGATATTATCCGTGATTAATGAAACTAAACGTTGTCTTGTTTCTAATCCTCGCCATCCCATATGAGGGGTAATAATAACATTATCCATTGTATACAATGGACTTGCATCATCTAATGGCTCAACTTCCTGTACATCTAAACCAGCACCTGCAATTACACTATTTTGCAATGCGTCTATCAATGCTTTTTCATCAATCAATGCTCCTCGTGCAGTATTGATTAAGTATGCAGTAGGTTTCATCATGGCAAGCGTATCTTTATTGATTATGTGTTTTGTTGATTCGTTTAAAGGACAATTAAGAGAAATAAAATCACTTTGCATTAAAACTTCTTCTTTTGTTGTAAAGTGTATTTTGTCCTCATTTGCTCTTGGGGTTCTGGTCGATACTAAAATTTCCATTCCAAGTGCTTGTGCTACTTTGATTATTTCTTTTGCAATATTTCCATAACCAATAACCCCTAATGTTTTACCGTTTAATTCTACGTGATCTACCATTAAGTGTTTATGGAAATTATCATGATTACCTTCCGAAAGCATACGAATCTGTTTTTGCATTGAGCTTGCTAGGTTTAAAATTAAAAGGATTGCTGTATGTGCCACTCGTTGAGAGCTATACGCAGGGATATTACATAATATGATTCCCTTTTCACGTACTGCATGCAAATCTATATTGTTATATCCAGTTCCAGCTTCACAAATCATCTTAACACTATCAGGAAATTTTCTAATAATGTCACCACTGACCTTCATTTCTTTTGTTACAACGATTGTAAAACCCTGAACTCGCTCCAAAATTTTATCTTCAGGTGTTTCATTATAGATTACCACTTCAGATGCAATTTGTGAGTAATCAATGTTTCCATCATAATTTACCAAGCTGCCATTTAATACAACAGTTTTATCATTCATTGTTTTGTCTCCCTTCACTTATACCAGATGGAGCAATATGCGATAGTACTACCAACAAAACAAATAGTCCAAATTTACACTACCCACAACTGCTGTGGAAATAGGTAAATTATCTATATTTAAGCAAGTATTCTATTAATATCCGCTTAACTGTTAGTATGCTTTTCATATGCTCAAATCATGTTTATAATAATTGAAAATTTAAATTATGCTCTATTTTTCTATATTATTTCCATTCATTCCACTACCAGACCAATAAAAAATGCATAAGGGGAAAAGGATGCTTCCAGCCGTTGCTACTTTTCTTAATTCCTGTTGCAAATTTTAAAATCCTTTGGACTATAAACTTTAATTTCATCAAGTTCTGATTTGCTTACAGCATTTTAACATAAAAACTCAAGCACAACGACATTTATAACCAGAACAAAGTATTACCAATTTAGAATACTAGCACGTACCTTTATTTGGGTTGTCACAATAAGCTTATCCAATTTGGTGATTCAACTGTTTAAAATTCGGCTAATAGGCAGAACTAAAGATATACCTATTTTAACAATTCAAATTCACAAATTACATATTCATATGGGACGTCTTTCGGTCTATAAAAAGGTGCTTCTAAAGAGGCAGCATCAATATAAGTCTTCTTTTCAACCATTTGTATCAGTCGGTATCGACCAGATGGAAAATTAAAATCATACTCATCTAGATTAAAGGAAAGTGTTATTTCTTCTCCGGGAGACACTCCATACAGCATAAGGTCGCTGCCAGCCGGTTTAATTGGAATGATATTCCACACGTTATTATGATAGTACTCTAATTGTATTGAATCTTCGGGCACTGCATAAAGGTATTCCCCTCCATTAACAATCCTTCTAGTAAGTTCATTTGTTTTATTATTATAGAATAATTGCATGTGAAATTCTGATTTTGACATGGATGATTCAAATGTAGACCGAAAATATTCATTTCTTTTTGGCATTAGTTTTGTCGTATGAACTTCTGTACTTATGCGATGAACTAGACTTAAATATTCTAGCCTTGTCATGTTCTCGTTGGGGCATAGTTTACCATCCTTATAGCCGTGGAGTATATCTAAATCAACTAAGGTGCTAATACTGGAACACGCATAATCAGGTACTTCGTTGGAATCCTCAAATATTAGATAGCTGTATTGGTTTAAGCTGTCAAGACGAAGTCCTCGTACCAGCAACGTCAAGGCATCTGCACGGGTCATCTCATCTTCCACCTTTGCAAATAGTCCTCCGGCTTCATCCTTAACTCCGGAATATATTCCGCTATAATATAAGCTTAAAATTTCGGAATAATATGGAGAATTTTCGTCTATATCCTGAAACGGATTTAAATCGCCAACTTCGATTTTCGGGTGATACTTCTGGAGTCGGTACAGTATGGTAATAACATCACCTCTTGTAATCATCCCTTCCCACTCATAGTCCGTTTCAATAAGCTCTTGTTCTTCGCAATACGTAAGCGATTCTGCCGCCCAGGATGGTAACTCTTTTTTTTCAACTGCTAAACATAAGATAGAAGTTTGTTGTATCACTAAAGTGCATAGTAAAATAAAGAATATTGCTCTGAAATATTTCTTCAATATGATTCTCTCCATAATTAGTTAATGTATTTTACAATATGCTTTATTATATCATAAGAACGTTGGATAGACTACAATAAGTTAGACAGAAAACTTGAGTTCAATGATTTTTACTAGAAAAATTATTTGCAGCAAAGCATGAGCAGTGAAGGATGTATATATGATAATACATCGATGGGGTGTTTTTATAATACACTTAAAAATGAATATTTTAACATATTTTTTTTATTCGTAAGATGAAATGGAACGTGAAATTTATGAGTTCATGTATGTAAAATTCAAAAAAAGTGTTATTTCTTTCTAAATCATGCCGATTAATATAGTATGAAGATACATTCTACATAAAAAACAGGTATAACGGATCGTAAAAAAGCTCGCTACCGTAGCCTGTCGAAAGGGGAATACGATGAACAGCAAGTATATTGTACGACAGCCAATTAAAGACAGGGACAGCAATGTCATCGGTTATGAACTTCTCTACTACGGCGAAAATCAGGCATTTGGCACTGATGGCCCGTCTTCTAAGGCGGAGGTTGACGTTTCCACGCCAACTGCATCCAATGCTCCGTCTTTTAGAAATGACTTTGCGGCTGCAAATACCATTTACAATTTTTTAACACAGAATACCGATAAATCTCTGACGGGGACTTTGAACTTCATGACTTTCACGCCTACTCTGCTAATGAAGAATGCACCAAAGCTATTCAAAAAGTCTGAATTGGTTATCCAGATTGAAGATAATGTAATTATCTATCCATTGGCCATGAATTTCGTCCAGAAATTTGCAAAAGAGGGCTATAAAATTGCGGTAAACGAATTCAGATTTGCTCCTCGTTATTTAGCATTGATGGACCAAATTCATTATATCAAGCTGAATTTTTCCACGACTCCGATGTCGACATTGTCCAACATCATTGAGCTTGCCCATAGCATGGAAAAGAAATGTATCGCAACAAATATTATCAACGAGGAGCTTTACAATTGTGCAATAAATCTGCGTGTAGATGCGTTAGAGGGGACTTTTGTGGCAGAAAAGCTCTCATCCAACGTACACACAAGTGGATATCTGCAAAGCAACTTTTTCCGACTGATAGTGGCAATCACTAAGGATGAGCCGGATATTGACGAGATTGAGCAACTGGTATCGCAAGATGCTTCCATGGTATTCGGTCTGCTACGCATGGCAAACTCAGTCTATTATTCTTCCAAGCACCGCTCTACTACCATCCACCAGGCTATTATGACTCTGGGACTTGGTCAGTTACGTCAATGGATATATTTTCTTAGTGCCAGCAATGCGGAAAATGAAATCGATCCATCGAGTGAAGAGTTTCTCAAGTTGTCTTTCTTGCGGGCAAATTTCTGCAGTGATCTAAGCGATTACACGCAGAATACACTTTCCATCTCTAAGGGTGATGCTTATTTGATTGGTATGTTTTCTACATTAGGATGTCTGATAGACGCATCGATGGAAGAAATTTTGTCTGAAGTCACAGTTACAGATGAAGTCAGAGATGCATTGCTCTATCAAAAAGGGTCCGCCGGAAAACTGTTTTCTCTGCTTCTAAGTTATGAACGGGCCGACTGGGATCGCATCACTGCTCTGGCAGATGAGCTTCATATTCCCACCAACGTGCTCACTAGTTTGTATTTTGATTCTGTGGATCGTGCAAATATAATCTGGGCTCGGATTGCCGCTCCTGCTGATCTCGCTGAGGAGAACGTATAATTTTTCTAGGCAAAGCAAAATAATGTGCATATAAACTGCATTCCATATCTGGGTTTCTAAATTTTCTTACATATAAAATCCTGATAGGGTATTCCTGTATATTAAAGGAATACTTTATTAGGATTTTTATTAATTTAGTGGAAGCAAAAACAGGGTTCTATTTTAGTCAATTAATTCTTTTGCATATCTGTATAATGGAAAAGCTACAATAAATTAGACAGAAAATATTTAGACATAGTATTAAAAAATAAAAAGTCATGGGAAACGTAACATGCTAAGGAAATGATATTTTAATGAGGTAGGGTTACTTGCAATATAGATGATGCAGTATGTTTTAATAGAAAAGTGTAAAAATCAGAGGTTAAGTCTGGGTCAAAAATGGCACCTTATTTAACCTCTTTTTAAAATGTATGGAAATATTATACATATGAGTGTATAATAAAGTGAAATTAGTTTAGAGAAATAAGGAATGCCGCAGAATGGTAAGGGAGAAAATTTATGAATTCATTAAACGAATCGCTGATTTCTATTAAAGATCTTAGTATGAAATTTGGTAATAAAGAGGTTTTAAAAGGAATTAATCTGGAGATACAAGGTGGTCAAATAATTGGCTACATAGGCCCCAATGGAGCCGGAAAAAGTACAACTGTGAAAATTCTATTAGGAATTTTAGATGGGTTTCAAGGCGAAGTAAAGGTATTTGGAGAAGATATAACGTTGGGTAGTGTCAAATATAAGAAAAAAATCGGTTACGTTCCTGAAACGGCAGAGATGTATGATACCCTTACTGTGCAGGAATATCTTACTTTTATTGGAGAAATATATGGATTGGATTTTGAAATTGTTGACAGTAAGGCTAAGAGGTTGATGAAGCTTTTTGGTATAGGAGAGTTTTATAACAACAGAATTTCTTCATTTTCAAAAGGAATGAAACAAAAAGTTCTTATTATCGCAAGCCTTCTTCACAACCCAGATATTTTATTTTTTGATGAACCTTTAAGTGGTCTTGATGCAAATAGTGTAATGATTTTTAAAGAGATTATAGCAGAGCTTGCAGAACAGGGGAAAACGATTTTCTATTCATCACATATATTAGAAGTTGTAGAAAAAATTAGCGACAGAATCATTCTTATTAATAATGGTGAAATTGTAGCAGATGGAACGTTTTTAGAACTTCAGAAAAAAAGCAGTGAAGGCTCACTAGAAGAAATATTTAATCAGCTGACAGGATTCAATCAGTATAAGGAAATTGCTAATGCGTTT
>JAQVIB010000225.1 GCA_028695945.1 Lachnospiraceae bacterium | reverse complement strand
ATAAAAACGTGAAATGATAATCACACAATATAAACAATATATATCATTATTATTGACAGAGAACTAAAGTTATAATATATTTACCCTAAATAAATAATTTGATACTCAAAGTTTAGGAGATGGAATAAATGAAGCTCAAACAACTTGTTATTGGCAATTTGGTTGCACCTGTACCTATTATACAAGGCGGCATGGGTGTTGGAATTAGCCTTTCACGCCTTGCAGGAGCTGTTGCCAAAGAGGGCGGTATTGGAATAATATCTGCGGCACAGCCAGGATACCCTGATGCACATTTTATTGAAAACGCACTTAAAGCCAACCTTAAATCCCTTGCGGAGCATATAAAAAAAGCTAAAGAGATTTCAATGGGCGGAATAATTGGCGTAAACATTATGAAGGCATCAACAAACTATGCAGAATACGTTGATTGCTGTGTAAAAAGCGGAGCAGACCTTATTATTTCGGGTGCTGGTTTGCCCATAGAATTGCCTTTGCTTTTAAAAGATACAGCTGTTAAGTTTGCACCAATTGTGTCTTCCCTAAAAGCTGCAAAAGTACTTTTTAAAATGTGGGATAGACGTTATGAAAAGGTTGCAGATTTTGTTGTAATTGAAGGGCCTAAAGCTGGCGGACATTTAGGTTTTACCCCAGAAGAAGCCGAAAATCTCACACGTGAAACCTATGATACAGAGGTTAAGGCGATTGTAGATTATGTTAAAAGCTTTGAAGAGAAGTATAAACGTCCAATCCCTGTAGTTTTTGGTGGTGGAGTTTACGACAGAAGTGATATAGACCATTACATGGAACTTGGCTGTGACGGAGTTCAGATGGCAACCAGATTTGTTGCTACAGAAGAATGTGATGCACCACTTAGCTACAAACAAAGCTATGTTGACGCCACAAAAGACGACATAGTTATTGTTAAAAGTCCTGTTGGTATGCCTGGTCGTGCCATTCGCAACGAATTTGTTAAAGAGCGAGAAAAGGCAGACGAAAAGGTTACAAAATGCTTTAATTGCATTGAACACTGTAACCCAAAAACCACTCCGTATTGCATAAGCATGGCATTAATTCATGCCGCCGAGGGCGATACAAACCAATCGTTGTTATTCTGTGGTGAAAATGCGTATAGGGTAGATAAAATAACAACAGTAAAGGCTATATTTGATGAACTGAATGCCTAAAACATATTTTAAAAAGCGATATCTGTATTTTGTAGGTATCGCTTTATTTTTTGTTGGTAAACCTTAACAAATCTGTAATACTATACCTATAGTTTCTGTGATATTATATTATTTATAAATAATAAAATTAATTCTACTAGCAAAAACGGAGGAGCATTTAATGTCAACATTTTTAAGTTTGGTAAGCCTTATCCTTGGAATTATTTCGTGGGTAGCTCCGTCTATTGCTATCATGAGATACAACAGTAACAATAGTGAAAAATATGGTAAACTTAGTATTATAAGCTTTAGCTCTTGCCTAGCTTCCTTAAACTTGCAATTTTTAGAATTCAATCATCAGGTACAACTACAGAACTGGTCATCACTTATGGATATAACGGGAACATTGAAATGGATTGCAGTAATACTTTCCGTTATAACAATTTTACTTAACACAGCTGTATATCTGCTCTACAAAGAAAAAGCCACAGGAAGATAACCTAATATAAAAAATTAGTTTTTGAAAGGATTTTTAAAATGAAAAAATTATCTGCAAGTTTTATTCTTATTTGTATTCCACTATTCATATTTGGTTGCTCTAAAACCGTAACTAATGAAGCAGAACCACAGCAATTGTCTGCTTATATTAACATAGAAGGCAACGAAGTCCAATTCGATGAAGTAGAAATTGTAACAACCGATGACACAGAAAGGATACAAGATTTGGGCTTAACCATAGAAAATGACTTGCCCAGCGGCTATCATATTTATAACCAAACTGTCGACGTAGAATCTTACCAGTTAACAGATGAAACAAAATATATTTTTACAGACTTTAATCAGCTTTTTGTTGACCCTAAAGTTGAAAACAGACTTTATGAAACTACTAACAAAGAAGAGTTCTTAGAAGGCTCTTCCTATTCCGACGTTCCATTAGAAGATCAGAAAATTCCTTATTTTTTAGAAGTTTCAAACGGCAGGGTAATAAGCATTACTGAAAAATTTATATATACTCAATAAAAATTCAAAGGACATAACTATTTGCAAAACAGTTATGTCCTTTGAATTTAATCTAAACATTTTTCAACCCATAAATTCTAACAGCATTGTCATAAAACACTTCTTTATGATGTTCCTTAGGAATAAGGCGTTTTGCAAATTCCAAATAACTCTCCATATTAACAATTGGAAAGTCCGTACCATATATAATTCTGCTGTAATCTCCAACGTAATCCAACCACGTTCTAAGCATTGTTATATAGCTTTGGCTTTCTTTCCAAAATACATCAACATTAAAATTTCCTTCAAGTATTCCAGAAATATCCGCCGCCACATTTTTGTTTTTCTCCACAACTGCTGCCGCATCACAAAGCCATGGGTTTCCAAAGTGACACATTATAAACTGTATGTCTGGGTGCTTAACTGCCA
>JAQVIB010000043.1 GCA_028695945.1 Lachnospiraceae bacterium | reverse complement strand
CACCAACACCAATTTGCCTGTATTAACGAAAGTCTGTACACTTGCAGGCATTCCACCTACAATTAAATAGTATCTGTACTTTTCAATAGCCTTTTTATGCAAAGCATCTGGCATAGGTTCATTTTCAACAAAACAGCGGTGAATTTCCTCAGCAAGACGATCTTCTCCCATGGCCCACAAAAACTCTTGAAAATTCAAAGGGTAAAGGGTATTACTTTCCACCTTGCCAACTGGAAATGAATACTGTTCTCTGTGTATTGCCACGCCAAGCAGACTTCCTGCTGCTGCAATATGATACTCAGGTGCCAACTCACAAAAATATTTCAGTGCTGTCAAGGCACGTTCGCAAGCTTGAATTTCGTCAAAAATAATAAGTGTTTTACCTGCCACTATTTCTTGGTTTACGGTAGCCTCAAGAAAACGAATGATTCTTTCAGGACTTATGTCATCAGTAAAGTAGGATGCCACCGCCAAATTAGTCTCAAGATTTATATATACTGTATTTTCAAAATATTGTCTTCCAAATTCCGTTAGGATGTAGGTCTTTCCAACCTGCCTAGCTCCGTATAGTAACAGGGGCATTCTTTTTTCACGCTGTTTCCATTCAAGTAACTTATCTTCAATTCTTCTGCGCATATAACATCACCTCTTTTACTATTATGATACCATTTATTGCTTTTAAGTCAATAAAAATAGTAAAATTATTATTTTTATTGACTTAAAAGTATTTAAAACCACTAATGAGTAACCTTATATCAACTTCCGCTAATCCGTCTTCCCCTCATCTACATCAGACTTATACATATCTTCAACCTTTCTTATAGCCTCTTCATGAGTTTTATCTTGTAAATGTGTATAAACCTTAAGAGTTGTTGCTGGTGTGCTATGCCCCATAGACTTACCAATTTCATAAACTGAAACCCCTATGGCATGAGCTGTACTTGCAAATGAGTGGCGAAGTCCATGGAGTGTTAACGGCGGCAAGTCCGTAGTCCCAACGAATTTTGTAAAAAGTACAGACAAATAGTTAGGTCTGTATGGATGTCCATCGTCCCACACCAGTACAAAGTTACTGGGATTATAATCTAAACCAAAAGCTTTTTTGTTTTCTTCCTGTCTTGCTTTTTCATTTTTAAGTAATACAAAAAGCTCGTCATTCATGTATGGTGTTCGTGAAGAGGCTTTGTTTTTTGTTCCCTTATCCACAATTACGCTGCCAGCTTGCGTCCTTGCCTCTCGTATTATAATTTTTCTATTTTGGAAATCAACGCTATCCCATTTTAAACCACATGCTTCCTCACGCCTCAGACCCAAATATCCTATAAGCTTTACTGTAATTTCAAGCCGATCTCCCTTGACCAGTTCAAATAACTTTTTCATTTGCTCAGGGGTATAGAAATTGGCTTCCTTTTGTATTGTAACAGGTGGTTCAACTCTATCCGCAGGATTATTAAGCAAGACTCCTTGTTTTACCGCCACACCTAGTGCCGTCTTCATTAAATTATGATGCTTTTTTACGGTATTGGGTGACAAAGAACTGTCGTTTTCTCTTCTTTCACTAAGCTTTTTTGCATAGTATTTTTGAAGTTGAGTAGGCTTAAGATTTTGCAAATTTACGTTGCCAAGCTCAGGCTTCAAATGATTTTCAATAATTTGCTTATAGAAGTATACGGTCGTTGCTTCTCTATTGGGCATAACAACTGTTTCCAGCCAATAATCCAGCCATGTGCTTACCGTGTATCCACTAGGTACAGAAACATTGCCCTTTATTTTATCGCCTTCAAATTCCTTTAGAGCACGCCTTGCCTCAGTTATTTTGTCAAAAGACTTTCTCTTTACAATTTGCTTTCCTGCATCATCATTCCCGTAATTAAAGGTAACGTAATATTTTTTTCGTTCATCGTCATAAGATATATTTCGTTCAATCGTTTTTCTTGCCATAATCTTCACCTTCCAAATGTACCAAGTTAAAAAATGAACCAATAATATGTACCAACGAAATAATTATATCACAAGTCTAATCAAAAATGTACCAAAAAATGTACCAAACTTCAATATGTACCATTTTAAAACCAAATAAACACAATATATAGCTGTAAACAGCAATAAAAAAGACCATATCTAGTTGATATAGTCTTTTTTATGTATGGAGATGAGGAGAATCGAACTCCTGTCCGAAAACCCATCCATAGAAACTTCTCCCATCACAGTTGCTGTTTTAGAATTTCCCTCAGATAGCCGCCCAACAACAGGCTGAAATCCTTGGTAGCTTCATATTTCTTTTTTTACCTCAAAGCTTTGGTAAAAAAGTTCCCCACAAAGTCGACGCCGGTTACTCTAACTGTGAGAGATTAGAGGCCAACGAGCAGCATTAAGCTGCTAATAAAGAATAATCTTTGTCGTTTGTTTTAAAATTTTCCGGTTTGATGACGCAGTTACCAGACCTGCGGATGGCTATTACTATTTTCAAGACTCCCGTCGAAACCATTACATCCCCTTGAAAATAAATACCGACAAATTCTTTGTTTTTACAAATATCAGAAATAATAATTAAATAGTAAGGTTACGAATTTTAAAATCCTTAGCAGCCTCACGCATTTGGTCATTTTTTGCAATTGTTTGGCGTTTATCATAAAGCTTTTTGCCCTTTGCTATGCCAATATCAATTTTCACTAGGCTTTTATGAAAATACACCTTAAGTGGAACAACAGTATAACCCGTAGCCTGTATTGCTCCTCTTATTTTGTTTATTTCACTTTTATGCAAAAGCAATCTTCTTACCCGCAAAGGGTCTTTGTTAAAAATATTACCCTGCTCATATGGGCTTATGTGCATATTATAAATAAATGCCTCTCCATTTTCAATACGAATGAAGCTTTCTTTAAGGCTACACTTGCCCTGCCTAAGACTTTTTACCTCAGTACCCACAAGAGATAATCCGGCCTGAAATGTTTCCTCTATAAAATATTCATGATATGCTTTTTTATTTTGTGCAACTAATTTTACAGACGTTTCCTTAGCCAAATTTATCACCTCACGTTTCTTTAGTAATGCTTCAAGCTTAGTTATTATAACACATATCATTTAAAAATAGTATTAAAATATTATTACAAAAAAGGAGAAGATTTCTCCTCTCCTTTTGCCTTAAATTAATAGGTTGCTTCTATCCCTTTTATAATAAGGTTCATCATGTTGTTCCAAGGCGTTTCCACGCCAAGCTCCTTGCCATATTTTATCGCGATGCCCGAAAAATAATCCACCTCTGTTTTTCTTTTTGCCTCAACATCCTGTGCCATAGAAGTTTTTCCATCAGGATTAAACGAAGGTAACAATTTGTCATATTCAAAGGCATCCTCTTTTGTTAGGTTTATTCCCTTTTTCTGTGCAAGTTCAACAACCTCTAGCATAACTTGGTGCATAGCTTCATTTATATGCGGAACTTTCAAAAACCATCCATATCCGCAACCAATAATGGCAGAAAGCTGATTTGTGCTTACATTAATCATCCACTTGCGCCATATAGTTCTAAGCATGTCTTCGCAAATCTCACTTTCTATGCCAGATTTATCAAATACATCTTTAACAGCCGATACATCAGGGGTAACTGGTGCATTTTTTGCATTTCCAAATTGAATAATTCCATCACTGGAATTTGTAATGCCATCGTCGGTTCTTACAGCATCAATACCCAATGCTATACCATAAAGCACAGTATTATTAGGGTAAGCAGCTTTAAGTTCATCAGTTGCAGTAACCCCATTTAATAAAGGAAGAAGTATTGTTTCATTATTAATCAAATTTCTAACGTCCTCAATAGCCTGGGCAAGCTGATAATTCTTTACAGTAAAAATAATTAAGTCCGCTTTCCAATCTTCATTTTCTGGGTTTACAACCCTAGGCAAAACCAAAGTATTGTTTACCTTTACACCATTGGTTTTTATCCGTTCACCACGTGTGCCGCCGGCAACAACAGCAAAATCGTTACATCCATTAATAAGTCCTTTAGCATATATGCACCCAATTGCTCCAAAGCCAACCAATGCAACCTTATTAATTTCCATCAGCCTGCTCACCGCTTCCTTGTGTAAACACAAAATCTATAGTTCTTTGCTCCTTATCGGCTTTTGCAACCATAACCGTTACCTTATCACCAAGTCTATACATTTTGTTATTTCTTCTACCAATAACCTGAAGATTCACCTCATCGAAATCGTAAAAATCATCTGTCATACCATTTAAGGCAACCATTCCTTCAACGGTGTTGTTAAGTTCTACATAAATACCCCAGCCCGTAACACCTGAAATTATTCCATCAAAAACCTGTCCGATTCGTTCACTCATATATTCAACCATTTTCAGCTTGTCGGTTTCTCTTTCAGCTTCCTCGGCTAATCTTTCTTTAGATGAACACTGTTTGCAAACAACAGGAAGTATTCTATCATAGTGTCTTGCTCTATTTTCCCCAAGATTGCCTTTAAGATTTTCCTTAATTATTCTGTGTATCTGCAAGTCTGGATAACGTCTTATTGGTGACGTGAAATGGCAGTAATACTTTGCCGCCAAGCCAAAATGTCCAACATTTTCCTCCTGATACCTTGCCTGTTTCATACTTCTAAGCACAATTCGACTTATAATATGCTCCTCTGGTTTGCCTGCAACTGCATTCAGTATTGCTTGTATTTCCTTTGGATGCACTTCATTTTGCCCTTTAATTCTGTAGCCGAAAGTACGAAGTATCTTTTTCATATTTTCAACTTTTTCATCATCTGGTGTTTCGTGATTTCTGTATACAAAAGGAGCCTCCTGCCAGAAGTAATCCTCGGCAACAGTTTCGTTACAAACCAACATAAATTCTTCAATAAGGTTAGTTGCCCAATTTCTATCGTAAGGTGCAATATCCAAAACCTTTCCGTTTTTGTCCAATACAATTTTGGCCTCTGGAAAATCGAAGTTTACACTGCCCCTATGCTGACGTTTTTTACCAAGTATCATCCTAAGTTTATTCATATCTTTAAGCATAGGCACAAAGTCTTTGTATTCTTCACAAAGTTCTGGGTCCTCAAGCTGAATTATTTTATTTACCTTTGTGTAGGTTAAACGAGCATGAGAATGAATAACGCTTTCACAAATCTTATGTGCAACAACCTCACCAGTTCGGCTTATTTCCATAATACAGCTTAAAGTAAGCCTATCCTCATTAGGGTTAAGGGAACATATTCCATTACTAAGCTTATGTGGGATCATTGGAATAACCCTGTCCACCAAATAGTAACTAGTGCCTCTGTTATACGCCTCTTTATCCAGTGGAGAACCCTCTGTTACATAGTGGCTAACATCTGCAATATGAACACCCAGCTGAAAATTTCCATTTTCCAAAATATCCAAACTAACGGCATCATCAAAATCCTTGCTGTCATCACCGTCTATAGTAACTGTTACAACATTTCTAAAATCTTCACGACCCTCAATTTCTGCCGTTGTAATATCCAAATTAATTTTTTCCGTTTGAGCATATGCCCCTTCGTTAAACTCTTGCGGCAAATCATACTGGCGTATTATAGATAAAATATCAACGCCAGGGTCGTCAATATGTCCCAAAATTTCAGTTATAACACCTTCTGGACTTCTACTGCCATCAGGTCGTTTTGTAATTTTAACAACTACCTTATGCCCAGTTACTGCACCTCTTGTGTTTTCTTTAGAAACAAATATGTCCTGGGCAATTTTTTTATCATCGCATGTAACAAAACCAAACCCTTTTAAAAGCTCAAATGTGCCAACTAAGTTATCTGTACCTTTTTCCACAATACGAACAATTTCACCTTCGGCACGTTTGCCATTTGAAGCTGCAGTAATTAACCTTACCATAACCCTGTCTTTATGCATCGCACCGCCTGTATATTCAGCTGGAATAAAGATATCCCTGTCAAAGCCCTCATCAGCAGTTACAAAGCCAAAACCCTTAGCATTGCCTGTAAATACACCAGCCACCATATTAAGCTCTTTAGGTAGCATAATTTTACCCTTTTTAGTTTCTATAACCTTACCTTCGCTTAGTAGCTGACTGATAATGTCTTCAAACTGGTGCCTTTCCTCTGCAGGTACATCTAAAATTACACACAGCTCATGTCTTTTAAGAGGGAGATAATCTTCGCTTTTAATATATTCATAAATTCGTTCCTTACGACCGTTCATAATCTCGTCATTTTTCATAAGTATACACCACCTTATCCTTATTATACCAAATCCCAACAATAATATAAAGCATTTGTCTTTTATTATTAACAAATACATGCTAAAATAGTTAAAAATAAGTTGAAAAGACAAAAAATTGGGAACTTTACTTTAAGCCACATTTAATTTTAGTAAAATTAGTTTTTATATTTCAACTAAAAAATAATAACGAGGTGTATTATATGAAACCATTAGTAGGTATAATAATGGGAAGTGATTCCGACTTGCCCGTAATGAGTGAAGCAGCAAAAATACTTGATAAGTTTGAAATAAGCTATGAACTTACAATAGTATCTGCCCACAGAACTCCTGACCGCATGTACGACTATGCAAAATCCGCACATGCAAAAGGTATTAAGGTAATTATAGCAGGTGCAGGCGGTGCTGCTCATCTTCCTGGAATGACAGCCGCCTTAACAAGCATTCCTGTTATTGGCGTACCTGTTAAAACCTCTACCCTAAGCGGTGTAGACTCTTTGTATTCTATATGCCAAATGCCTCCTGGAATACCTGTTGCAACCGTCGCAATAAACGGTGCCCAAAACGCTGGTATACTTGCAGCACAAATAATAGGTTCATTCGATGAAGATGTTTACGCACGCATTAATAATTTTAAAGAAGCACTTAAAGAAACTGTTGAGAAAAAAGCTGAAAGCCTTGAAGATATTAAATATATGGAATATCTCCAAAACATGAGCAAATAATTTACATCTATTGTTTATTTACGTCTGCATCTTCCTTTACAGCCGCCACATCTTCTGTTACAGCCACAACCTCTTCTGCTGCAACAGAAAAGATAGTATATTATAGGAACAGAAATAAATATAACTATAATAAACATACAAAAACCTCCTTTACTCATTTTATTCAGTAAAAGGGGTTTTTGACGCTTAATTTTGATATAACCCTATTATTTTTTACACGAAAATTTTCAATTTTATTATATTTTCGGAATACAAAAATCTATTCATTTGCACATATTCATGCATTATTGTGCATTAAAATGGTTTGTAAAGGTTGAATACTTTACGTTGTTGTGTTAATATTAGTCATTATATTATAATTTCTTATTTCGAAAGGGGCTTTAAGCACATGGAATCAATTAACGTTGGGGTTTTGTCTCTACTACCACCAATTATTGCAATTGGATTGGCACTGGTGACAAAAGAGGTTATATCCTCACTGATTATCGGTATCCTTTCTGGAACATTTATCTATTCAGCCTACACAACAACAGGCATAGTAGATATTCTTGTAGGTACTGTTAGCACAACTGTAAATCTTATGAGCAGTAAATTTGCTGATAATGTATCTATAGTAATTTTTCTTTGCCTTTTGGGTGCACTTGTTGTTGTTATAACAAAAGCAGGCGGTTCTAAGGCTTATGGAGACTGGGCAAGTCAAAAAATTAAATCTCGTGTTGGTGCACAACTTGCAACTAGTGCATTGGGTGCACTTATTTTTATTGATGACTACTTTAACTGCCTTACTGTAGGAACTGTTATGCGTCCTGTTACCGACAAATATAAAATTTCACACGCAAAGCTTGCATACATAATCGATGCAACGGCAGCACCAGTTTGTATTATTGCACCTGTTTCCTCTTGGGCTGCCTCTGTAATAAGCCAAATGGGTGACACAGGGCTAAACGGTATGGACTCATTCATTAAATCTATTCCTTTTAATCTGTATGCAATACTTACGGTTGTTATGATTATTATCCTTTCTGTTACCGACTTAGAGTTTGGACCAATGGAAAAATATGAAGAAGCCGCTATTAAAAACGGAGATTTAGACTATGGTCACACTCCTGCATCAGCAGGAACAGATGCTGAACTTAATAAGTTAGAAATCAACCCAAATGGCAAAGTTTATGACTTAGTTATACCTATTGTTTCACTTATTGTTTTGTCTATACTTTCCATGCTTTATGTTGGCGGATATTTTGAAGGCGGTATGTCTATTGCGGATGGTTTTGGTAACACAGACGCTGGTTCGGCACTTGCACTTTCTAGCTTTGTTTCCCTTATTGTTGCTTTTCTTCTTTTTGTACCAAGAAAAGCTATATCTTTTAAAGACTTTATGGGCGGTATTAGTGATGGTGTAAAATCTATGGCTGATGCTATTATTATACTTGTACTTGCGTGGACAATAAGCGGCGTTTGCCGTAACCTTCTTTCAACAGGCACTTATGTAAGCAGCATTGTTGAAGCTTCTAGTATGCCTATTATGCTTATACCTGCAATTATATTTGTTGTTGCCGCTTTTCTATCGTTTTCAATGGGTACAAGCTGGGGTACATTCGGTATCCTTATACCTATAATTGCATCAATCTGTAGCTCTGTTGCCCCACACCTTACTATTATTGCATTATCTGCAACACTTGCTGGCTCTGTATTTGGCGACCATTGCTCACCAATTTCAGATACAACAATACTTTCAAGTACAGGTGCAGCATGTAACCACATAGACCACGTATCAACACAAATTCCATATGCTTGTGTTGTTGCAGGATGCTGTATTTTAGGTTATATTGTTGCTGGTTTTACCACAAGCCTTATTGCTACATGGGTTGTGTCTATTGGCTCACTTATAGCCATTACAATAATACTTCACAAATCATCTGTAAAAAAATTGCAGAATAACTAACTGAATAACTTATATCTTTAATAAAATTAAATGATTGTACAAAAAAAGAACCCTGTTAAGGTTCTTTTTTTGTGTAGCTATATAGCCATCATATTATCCTGATTTCCCTCACTTAACTCCATTATAAACAAATCATTGGGTGTACAGTTAAGTAATTTACAAATTTCCTCTATAACCTCATACCGTATGGAAGATGTTTCGTTGTTCACCATCTTATTGAAATTTTGATAACTCATACCCAGTCTTTTATAAAGCCAATATTTTGTCTTACCATTATTTTTAAGTAATGTAAGCACATCTAATTTAACCATTTCTCATACCCCCATTTATTAGTATTTTGTTCTAAAAAGCAAAAAAATAAGCGAACCTCCCCAAGGAAAGTCCGCTTTGACTATACGTATTTATTAAATTATATCTTTCATATACATTATACACCTATTCTTTGCATTAAACAATACATTTTTTACTTTTTTCCACTTTTATATCTTAGGGCACTTAAAATCAACTACGCTTTTCTGTTATTAATCCTCTGTCTTCCTTCATGGTCCATATAATAATCTTCTTTATGTATAAGACTGCTTAATGGCACTATCTCATATCCCTTTTCCTTCAACCCTTTAATTATGGCATCCAGTGCTTCCGGCGTATATTTAGCGTCATTATGGAAAAGTATGATGGAGCCATTGCCTAAATGCTTATGATTAAGCACTTGGTTAATCTCCTTTTCAGCCCCATACTCTTTCCAATCCAAACTATCACTGCTGGATATAAAGTAAAACCACCAAAATACGTACACACAAATATGTAGTTTTCTCATTTGTTCAGAATATCTTCCTTTTAAATCTAGGCTATGTTAATGAACCGTGTTGATTATATAGAATATAATAATCTAACTCCTTTTCAAGAGTTCCATTATTTCTCCATTCATGAAAAATGTGCATTTCTTTTAATTTCTAAAAATCATATTTAAAATTGTTCTTTACAAAATCAGCCATAGGGCTATCCTTATCTTTTCGTATATAATCTAAATCAGCATCATAGAAATATAAATATGCTATACTCTTTTCTTCATCAGATGTTCCAATCATACCAAATGACTTTGGATATATTGCTTCATAATTGTCATTTCCGTCTACAACTTTAAAATCGTAATTGTTTATTGAAAATTCGTATTCAGGAATATAATATTCACTTTTATCAAAATTCGAAACAACTTTATGGTCTAAAAACTTATACTTTTCTGTTAATTTTTCTTTTTCCTTTTCATATGTTTCTTCATCATAATTAACAACAAGCGTTATTGCATCACTCTCAAATAATATTATTGAAAAATGATTATATTTGTATGATATATCTTGATATTTAGGTAATTTTTCAATAGCAGGCATAAAATTTTTCGCATATGTATCAATCTTAGTTCCGGTATTAAGATACTTCTTAATGTTTGTTGTATTTGACTTACTAAATCCAATAAAAATTAGTATTAAAAAACTAATGAATATAAAAAAATATTTTTTTTTCATTTTTAATCATTACTCCTAAAATAGATTTAATCCATATAATTTACTATTGTCCGTTTGTTTAATTATATACTACATAAGCACAAATATTAAAATATTTAGCATAACTATATGTAAATTGCTTCGTCATCAATTCTGTCTCTATAATTTCTTACAACTAACAAAATTAGTTAAACACATAAGATAAAAAAGTTTCTAGGGAAACTCCGATTTAATCAGCGTTTCCCTATGGGTTTTACTTTTATTACTATAATATATCAAAACACTTTATTCTAGCGATACATTTACCTGAAAATGTATCCCATCTACATCAAAGTCAACACATATTACTTGGTTTGTACTCATGCTAATTTCTATATTCTCTCCATGCATCAATGCTGGAATAGATATATCTGTATTTACACCCATGTTAGAAAAGTTAATACTTGCGTTAGCAGAAAGCATATTAGAAAGCTCTGAAACAGCACTTTTTGCCATATCATCAAACTCATCAACTGGCATTCCCATCATCATGGTTGAGGCAATTTTTTTAGCACCCTCATTGTCCATTATATAAACTACATTACCTTTTTTCTCACCAACAATACCAATGGTTAATGATACACCTGACATAGAAATTTTACTACCTTTCACACTTAATCCTGTGCGAATAATATTTTCAAATCCAAGTTGAGGTAAAACACCCATCACAGCTTCAATAAAAGGATTTATGAATTTTACATCCATTGTGCATCCTCCTTTTTAAACCCTACATTCATAAATATT
>JAQVIB010000042.1 GCA_028695945.1 Lachnospiraceae bacterium | reverse complement strand
ACCCGTCAATTCTCCACCAACAGCCAGATAAATTGCAGAATAACCATTTATATTTTCATCAATTTGCTTTTGCTGTGCCGGTGTAACACTTATATTTTCATCTTCCAAAACAAAATGGGCACTACCAATCACAGCTTTTTTATCTCCTAAATAAGATGAAATACCATGTGCAACAACATATTCAACTTCTGAGCTATACCAAAACCCTTTTTTCGCTAAATGCAAACTTTCCACACCGAATCCTAAGTCTGCCATCACCATCATACTTTATTATGTACTTCATAAAGAAGCCTCCTAAACCAAATTATGCTTCTTCTATTTCTGAAATACCAGCTTCTTTCTTTGCATCAAAGCATAAATCCTGTGCTTCCTCTTTCATGTTTTCAAAAATTTCTTGTGCATCGCTTTGAAACTTCATAGCCTTTGCCATTGTGCTTACAGCCGCTTTCCTCGTTTTTTCACACTTGATAAGCTTTTTGCCAAAAATAACTGCTGCCACGCCACCAACGAACCATGCAAAATTCTCACTTTTTAAACAATCAAAACAATTTTTCTTAATAATTTTCTCCTTTGATATTATTTATTGTCAGCATTATGCTTTCTTCCTTCCACTATATATTCCCAGTTTGAAAGAACGCATTCTGCAATAGATCTGTCATACATAATTTCAATGTTTTTTCTAATTTCCTCTTTGCATTCCTGTGATGTCAATGCACTTCTATAAGCTCTGTTACTCAGCATTGCATCAATAGAGTCACAAACAGTAATTATCCTAGAACCGTAAGGAATTTTTTCCCCTGCAAGACCAAGTGGATACCCCTTTCCATCCCACCTTTCATGGTGGTGCTTAACAATTTTGCTTATGTATTCTAACGCTGATGAGTGGGATAAAATATCAGCACCAGTTACTGGATGCATCTTCATAATACTCCATTCCATCTCACTAAGCGGCCCTGGTTTGCTTAAAATGTAGTCAGGCACTCCAATTTTACCTATATCATGTACGTGTGCGGCAAGATGTATTTCTTCCGTATCCTTTATAGATAGACCTAACAGAGGACATAATTCCAGAACCATATCACCAACCCGTCTTGAATGGTCTGCAGTGTGATAATCTTTTGCTTCCATAGCCGCAATTATACTTTCAATAACATCATGGTATAAAATTTTTTCAAAATCATCCGACATTTTTTGCACCTCAATTTAAAATAACAGGGGCAGTGATAACTGCCCCTGTTATAAATTATTTATGATCATGGCAATGTCCGCCACAGCTTTCACAGCCGCAACCGCAGTTACCATTTTTTTTGTCTTTTATAGTTTTTCTAGCCGCTAATACAACTATCGCTAGCACAATTAACCCAATAATTAATGTAGGCATTTTTTACCTCCTTAATTCATTTCAACAGCTCTCTTTGAAACATGAACATTTTTATGTTTTCCTGCTCTTGCAAAGATATATGCTACAACTGCAATTGTAATAACAATTGCAACTATGGCAGGAATCCAACTTGCACCATTAAATAACGCACTACCAATTAAGTTAATATGTAAAGCCACAATATAGGCAAGTAAACACTGGTATCCAACTGCTATAAATGTCCATTTCCAGTTACCCATTTCTCTTCTAATAGCTCCCATGGCAGCAAAGCAAGGGGCACAAAGAAGATTGAATGCAAGGAATGCATATGCTCCAACTTGTGAAGTAAATAAAGCCGCTACAGGTGAAAGTGCTGCTGTTTCGGCCGCATCCACAAGTTCAAAAGCGACATCTGCATCACCAATGCTTGTAAGTACACCGAATACGCCAACTACTTCTTCTTTAGCTACAAGACCCATTACAGTAGCAACAGTTGTTCTCCAGTCGCCAAAGCCAAGCGGTGCAAATAAAGGTGAAATAGCATTTCCCATTCCATGAAGCATACTATCTGTCATTTCCTCAACCATACCAAACGTGCCATCAACTGTACCAAAACTTGAAAGGAACCAAATTAAAACACTTGAAACAAGAATAATTGATGTTGCCTTCTTAGCAAATGCTGAACCTCTTTCGAACATACTTCGGAAAACATTACCAAAGGTAGGTACATGATATTGAGGAAGTTCCATAACAAATGGTGCAGGCTCACCTGCAAATAAAGTCGTCTTTTTCAAAATAATACCCGAAAAAATAACTGCAACTACCCCTACAAAGTAAGCTGATGTTGCCACCCATGCTGAGTTATTAAATACCGCTGCCGCTATAAGAGCAACCACAGGCATTTTAGCACCACAAGGAATAAAAGATGTTGTTATAACAGTCATTTTTCTATCTTGTTCATTTTCAATTGTTCTTGAAGCCATAATTCCCGGAACGCTACACCCAGTTCCAATTAGCATTGGAATAAAGCTTTTGCCAGAAAGTCCGAATCTACGAAAAATTCTGTCCATAATAAACGCAATACGTGCCATATATCCACAGTCCTCAAGAATTGCAAGGAATATAAAAAGCACAAGCATCTGTGGCAAGAATCCTATAACTGCGCCAACACCACCAATTATACCGTCAACAACAAGCCCTGTAAGCCAAGGAGCAGTTCCAAAACCTTCTAAAAATGCACCTACATTGCCTTGTAATATTTCTCCAACAAAAACATCGTTTGTCCAATCTGTTAAAATTGTTCCAATTGAGGTTACTGAAACGTAATACACAAACCACATTACTGCAACAAATATTGGAATAGCAAGAAAACGATTTGTAACAATTCTATCTATTTTGTCAGACGTTGTAAGATGGCTTGAGTTTTTCTTCTTAACGCTTTTCCTAACAACCTCACTTATGTATTGATATCGTTCATTAGTTATAATACTTTCGCTGTCGTCATCCATCTTTTCTTCGCAATTCGCTGTTATTTTTTCTAATTTTTGTGCTGTAGTTACATCAAGATTTACTCTTGAAATAACCTTTTCATCTCTTTCGAAAAGCTTTACAGCAAACCATCTAAGTTGAATTCCTTCAACCTTGCTTTTAATTAATTCTTCAATTTCCGAAAGAGCTGATTCAACATTTTTGCTAAAGGAATGCTCAATTTTCTGTTTAGCCCTGCGATTAGCAAGGTTAATAGCTTCTTGTGCCGCCTCAATTCCACCCTCACCTTTAAGGGCTGAAGTCTCTACAACCTTACATCCTAAAGCTTTTTCAAGACCTTCTAGGTCAATTTTATCTCCTCTTTTTCTTACAATATCAATCATATTTACTGCCACAACCACAGGAATACCCATCTCTAGAAGTTGTGTTGTAAGGTAAAGATTTCTTTCAATATTTGATCCGTCAACAAGATTTAAAATGACATCTGGCTTTTCATTTATTATGTAATCCCTTGTTACAACTTCTTCAAGCGTATATGGTGAAAGAGAATAAATACCTGGAAGGTCTGTTATTGTAACATCCTTATGTCCCTTTAATTTTCCTTCCTTTTTCTCAACAGTAACACCAGGCCAGTTGCCTACATACTGATTACTTCCTGTAAGATGGTTAAACATTGTTGTTTTTCCACAATTCGGATTTCCTGCTAAAGCTATTGTAATGCCCATTATTTCTCCTCCTATTTGTTATTAAAGGCTAACATATCACTAAAAATCTTCACTTAACCTGAATTAATTCAGCATCTGCCTTTCTTAAAGAAAGCTCATACCCTCTTACTCTCACTTCAATAGGATCACCTAAAGGTGCAACCTTTCTTACAAAAATTTCTGCCCCTTTTGTTATTCCCATATCCATAATTCGGCGTTTTATTGCACCATCTCCATTAAGTTTAGACACAGTTACAGTTTCGCCAATTTTTGTTTCCTTTAATGTTTTCATATTTATCCTCCTCATATTGAATTTTTAACACTAATTAACCATAATTCTACTAGCCATAGATTTGCTAATTGCAACCCTTGTATCTTTTACATTTACGATAATATTTCCACACATTTCAGAAATAATAACAACATAACCTCCTGTAACGAATCCAAGATTTTCTAAAAAACGCTTTGTTTCGTCTTTCCCATTTATTTGTTTTATTACCACTTTTTCTCCGCTGCTGGCCATTGATAAGGGCATCATTATTACCTCCGTATTAGTAATATTAGTATATATTTATAATATTTAGTTAATGATTATGTCATTTAGCTTTTGCTAACCATAATGGAGTTTACCACCACTAACATTAATTGTCAATAGCTTTTTGCAATTAAAAAATAATTGATATTTTATTAATAATATGGTAATATGTCAGAAACAGATGTTATCGCAACACAACTTATGTGAAAGTAGGTAAACAATATGAAGTTACAAGAATCTGGAGAAAATTATCTTGAAACTATTTTAGTTTTAGAAAAACGGAACGGAATTGCTCGTTCAGTTGATGTAGCAAATGAATTGAATTTTTCTAAACCCAGTGTAAGCCGTGCTGTTTCTGTGTTAAAAAATGCTGGTTATGTTGAAATTGGTTCAATAAATCAACTTTTACTTACAGCTTCTGGTCGTGAAATTGCCGAGCGTGTTTACGACCGTCACTGTACAATAAAAGCTTATTTAATTTCTATTGGTGTTTCAGAAAAAACTGCAGCCGAAGACGCCTGCCGAATGGAACACGTAATTAGTAATGAAGCATTTGAAAAAATCAAAGCCCTTACTAAATAAATTTTAAATATATTGATGTTAAATATATGCATCAATATATTTTTTGCCTATTCATTAGCATTTGCTAATTATTATTAACATTATCAAACCGGAGGAAGATATGTTTTCAGTTCATGAAATTAAATTTTTAATAACATTACATCACTTAAATAAGCATAATATGTCTTCTAAAAATAAGGACATTGCATCACAAATGAAGGTATCAAAAACTGCTGTATCAAAAGTTACAAAACCGCTTGTTGAAAATAATATAATAAAAAGGGAAGTTGATGGAAATATTTGTTTTACACCAAAGGGTGAAGCTATGATTAACGAATACATAGAAAAATATGATTCTTTGTTTTATTACTTTTCATACTATCTCAAACTAGAAAAAACAATAGCTCACCAAGATTCACTATTTTGTGCTCTTACAATTTCAAACGAGAGTACCTCTAAAATTGCAACTGTAAGTGGAAGGAAATTCTTAGGTGATGTTATTTAACAATTTTAAAATAATTAATTTTACTATTGACAAACATAATTTAATGTGTTAATCTCTTTTCAAGTTAGCAATTGCTAACTACTTAAATTTACTTTTAGGAGGTATTTTATGAGCGTAGTTATCGTAGGTGGCCATGACTGTATGGTAAGACAATATATAGATATTTGTAGTAACTTCAAATGCAAGGCAAAAGTATTTACACAAATGCCAGGAAACTTTAAATCTCAAATCGGTAAAGCAGACCTTATCGTGTTGTTTACCAACACTGTATCACACAAAATGGTTACAGGAGCAAGTCAAGAAGCTAAAAAAGGAAATATAACAATAGCCCACTCCCACAGTAGTAGTTCGTGTGCGTTAAAAAAGATATTACAAGAGCACTGCAATTAATTTTATATTCATCAGTTAGCACTAGCTAACAAGAAAGGATTATTATGAGTATATTTGAAAGTTTGCTAATAACACATTGTGCACCAACACTTTTAGGAATGAAGCAGGCAAATTTGTTTTCATGTCCAATTGAATCCCAACAAGAATGCCTTTATGAATTGGACAAATATAACATCCTTCTTAACCCCAAGGATATTTATTTTAAGGTATTGTATACATGTAAAAGTAGACTTTTCATCATTACATACCGTAAAAAGCCAATGCTTACATCATTAAAAACAAGAAAAGTTGAACGCTTTCTTAAAAGCATTGGCTATCCCCTTTCATCATTAGAAAATTCGTTAGACTTTTTAGGAAGTCGAATAACAGGCTGTGATGAATTTCCCCATGAAATTGGTTTTTTCTTGGGTTATCCCACGGACGATGTTTTTGAATTTATAAAACAAAGAGGACTTAATTTTAAATTTTGTGGCTACTGGAAAGTATACAGTAACGAAGATGAAGCAAAAAAACTATTTAATCAGTATAAAAAATGCAGGGCATTTCTTATAAAAAAGGCAGAAACAGGTATACCCTTAGCAACATTGCTTGGTGTAGCCTGATGCAAATATAATTTACAGGAGGAATTATTAAAATGGGAAAGATAGCAGTAATTTATTGGAGTGGAACTGGAAATACAGCAGCAATGGCAGAAGAAATTGCAAAAGGCATTAATGAGAATGGTTCATCGGCAGATTTGTTTTCAGTAGACGCTTTCAGCGGGAGTATTTCGGACTACGAGAAAATTGCTTTTGGTTGCTCTTCTATGGGAGATGAGGTTCTTGAAGAAAGTGAATTCGAACCATTTTTTGAAAAGATTGAGAACAGTCTTGGCGGTAAAAAAGTTGCCCTATTCGGCTCATTTGGTTGGGGTGATGGTAAATGGATGCGTGACTGGCAAGAAAGAGTAGAATCTAAAGGGGCAAATCTTTTTTCCGAAGGACTTATTACAAATGGATTTCCTGATGCTAACGCTAAAGAGCAATGCTACTCATTAGGAAAGGGTTTAGCAGCTTTTTAAATTTTAAGCAGGAAAATACTACATTAAACACTTCACTATTAAAAATTTTTTCAAATTACTCTTCATTAACTTAAATAGATATTGAAAAGTGGCCCTAACAAGGGTCACTTTTCAATATCTCAACGCTTGTGAAACAACCAAAGAAATTCTGGCTTTCGAATAAACAAGCATTCATACTATAATTCATATAAACTGTAGTAAATGCCTAGTAAACAAAAGCCACATTTGCACAGAAAATTTCAACCTACACAAAGAGTTAATAATAGAAATTAACTTTTTTCCAAAATTTATCTTAAGCTTTTGCACCACAAAAAGATCACCTAATATCGCTAATCTAAAAAAAGGGTATGCAATTGAAAACTACTGTGAAAAATTAAAATGTATACTCTTTTCTTTTACATAGCAAATACCAAATAACTCATTAGCCCCTACTGTCTTACAGTCTAATACAATTACATTGAAGCATTTCTTGTACATCAGTAAATACTGGGTATCATCTTGTGACTTAATGTTGATAAGAGAATACGTGGTCTTGAAGAAAGTTTGACGCAAAGTAGAAATCCTCTTGGATGCATAAAATGCCAGTTTATGAATTAAAAATAATATGCAATAACTTCAAGTTCTCATCAACAGTATAATTTCAGTCAATTTCTTTCAAATTCACGAATTTGCAAAAAAAGTGCAACTTCATCATAAATCAAGCATTCGCAAAATCATTTTCTCATTTTTATTTATAATATCCTCAACTTCTTCTGCTGTATATGTTGTACAATAAGGCTTAGTAATCAAATTTTGAAAATAAATTTTTATACTCTTAATAAGTTTTTCATTAGTTAAAACATAGAACTTTGAAGAACCATTGTTTACCGCATGTCCACTTTTCTTTAAAAATACCTTGTTGTGGTTAAAATAAACAGAAAGCTGAAAAAAGTCTTCTGGATAGTAAAAATAATCGTCATCAATTATAGCAATCTTGATTTTTCGATTTTTTTTCATATTCTCAACAATTTGCCTTACGTGGCATCTTCTCTGGTTTACAGATGAAACAAAGTGAGTATCCATATAAAACATTGAGCCTTTTTCAATATATCGCATAACTGTTGATTTTGGAAGGAAGAAGTTGATTTCTGCATTTACAAAACGTTCTTCCCATGTTATTTGCAACCTCTTAACAACAGATTCCATTTCTTCATCGCCGCTCTGAATTACAGCCTCACGTGCTATTCCTTCAACAATATCCTCCGGCAGTAAAAACTCAAACCCAAAAGCTGAGAAGAAATCAAAAGTTGGTGCTGTGTAAAACTTTGTTCTATAACCACCTTGCTCAAGGCTTAATGATTCTTCAGGTTTTACAACTACATCTGCAAACCTAAGTTTTGAATCTGCTTCTTTATAAATTTTATTAACAGCACCCTTATCGGTAATTTGAACTGCAATGTCCATAAGCCCATCACAATCAACTGAAAATATAAATGCAATTTTGTCTTTAATTACAAGCACATTATATTTCTCTACTCTACAGTTATCGAATAATGTAATCTCACATTCCAATTTTATATTTAATAAATTATAAATACGTGATATAGATTCTTCAGCTTCTTTTAAGACTGTCTTCATATCCAAGCCAAGGCTTGCGAAGACTCTAATATTTTTAAGAGTATACGGACGTAACCTATCTGAACTATAGCTTTCAAGAAGTTTATTAATATCCATTGTGCAAATCAATTCTATGTCTGTCACAGATTCCTCTAAAATTGTTCTTACGGTTTCAGCAATGGATTCCAAAATTTTGCTCTTCCCAATTAAAACAGTTGAAGATTCTTGTTTCCGACCATCTTTTAGAGGAACACTTCGTTCAGATGTTTCAAATGCAGCCATTAAAATTTTATAAATCTGTTCAATTGCAACTTCTCTTTCATCTTGATTTTTTTCAATATCAACTAAGTTAAACTCTCTGCATAGCCTTTGAAAAACATTTTGTGCAATAACTTCATCTGCAAACAATGCTGCCAACCTCTGATTAATAATATTTGCATTTTTCTTCGGAGGAAGATTGTTATTATTACACCATTTGCTTATATAAGAAATGTCATAATCCACTGCTTTCGCAATATACATCATTTTCATATTAGTCATTGAAATAAGTTCTCTCAATACACAAGCATAATTTCCTGTATTTCTCATAAGCCCCCAACCTTTCTATGCTTATAAATAAATGCGTAAATTGTCGTGCATTCTTATAAAACTTGCAACAGATAGTATTATATCACTTTTTAGCCTAAAAAAAAATAGCTTTTTGATTTTATTTGGTAAAAGACATTGCAGTTATGTTTTTTTAATTCCAGTTCCGTCAAATTCGATATTCTATTTAAAAAATGTTCTTTGCACATAAAAAATGTGCATAATAATATATTACTATGCACATTTCTTATTTTATTGTCAAACTATAGATGTTAAGTTAAAATAAAGCTTCGTAGCGAACTTCATTTTATTATTAGAACATATTTGGGAAAACAGTTTTCAGTAATATAATAGCAAATATTGCTGATATTATTCCATAAGATATACAAATTTTTATATTGTTTTTAATTACCTTACCTTCTTTACCAACTAATCCAACAGTAGTTAAAACAGAAACAACATTATGAACACAAATCATATTTCCTGCTGCAGCACCAATTGTTTGTAAAGACAAAATTGCTATTACTGGTAACTGAACTTCCTTTGCTGCACTGAACTGCAATGCACCAAACATAATGTCTGATACTGTTGCACTACCTGATACGAATGAACCTAATATACCAACAAGTGGAGCTACAAAGTACCAGCCTTTACCAGCTGCAGAAGCGGCTGTTTTAGCCATTACAATAAGCATAGAATCTGTACCTGTTGCAGCACCAGAGTTCATAAGAATGTATGTCATACTTAACGCAAAGAATAATGCTATAGCTGCAGATGTAATCTGACCTAATGTATCTACCCAAGCTTTAAATGCTTCTTTTTTGTCCATTCCATGCATAAATGGAATTATTAAAGCAACCAACATGAATGGTATAACACCTGGGTTATATAATGGAGTTATGCCTCTTGATATTGATGTTCCAAGAATATTGGACCATGTGAAATTAATCATTTTCAAGTAAGGTGTAAGTCCAATCCATTTTAAACGACCAAGCAATAACAAAATTCCAATTAAAATGTATGGTCCCCAAGCTTTTGCTGCACTCATAGGCTTTTCGTTATCGCCTCTGCTACTTCCAACACTTACTGTTCCTACCCAATCAGCATCCCATTTGTCTTGAGACTTAAAATCCCAAGCATTCTTTGGTACAAATAAGCCTTTTTTAATTGAAATAACAAATACAGGTATCGCAATTAACGCACCTAATAATGAAGGGATTTCAGGGCCTACAACAAATGCCAATATTGTCTGAGGTATTGTAAATACAAGACCACCAAAAAGTGCTAAAGGAGTTACTTCTAAGCCTTTCTTAATACTTCCTTCAGTAACTAAAGTCATTGTGCATACCATAGCCAAAGGAATAAGAGAACCAATTACAAATTGTGATAAAGTTACGAATGACCCTATCTCTGCTAAGAATGATAAAAAATCACCTTGATATCCACCAGCAGCAACGATATCTGTTAAACTTGCAAAACCACCTATTATAGGAGTACCTACAGCTCCAAAACTAACTGGTGTACTATTACCAATTAAAGCTACCATAGCAGCTACAAGTGGAGGGAAACCCAAACCAACTAAAAGTGGTGCTGCAACTGCTGCTGGTGTACCAAATCCTGCAGCTCCTTCAAAGAAAGCTCCCATAAGGAAACCAATTACAATAACCTGTACTCTTCTATCTGTTGATACACTAGCCATTGAATGAGCAATTCCATCAACGCCGCCACTTTTTCTCATTATCTGTAATATTAAGAGTGCTCCATATACTATTAACAAAATATCAATAGTATTAATTACACCGCTTATTGTTGCAGCAGCTGCCCATGTAAAAGGCATCTTCCAAAATACCATTGCAATAATTCCAGCAAGTACAAAACCAACTGGCATTGCTTTTGTTGATGGTAAATTAAAACCTATCATCAATATTCCTACAGCAAGAATTGGTACTAAAGCTATTAATGCCATACCCATAAATACTCTCCCCTTTTAGTAAATCTTTATTAACCATTCGCATAATCCAACCTCACTACTAATGAAAAGCTAGATTTTGCGAATCCGACAATGATTGTTCATCTCACAGTATCTGTGAATATGTATCATAAAAATACAACGTGTTAAAATATTTTGTTTCTCATTTTTCATCTTTACATATGAATCCACTAAAAATCTTTAAATAAAAGTCCATCAATCATTTACCACTAATCCCCCGATTTTGCATAGCTTTTTAGCAATTATTTTAGACTTAAAATCGAATAGGCCTCACCCCTTCATCAATTTATATAGTTTCACTGTTTCATTTTACAATAATTTATGGATAATTAACATACATTTGAATTGAATTTTGTTTCCTAAGTATTAATTCAAATTTATTCAAAAAATTCATTTTCCTCACTTTTTTTCATGATTTGCAATGTGATTATAGTAAAAAATGAGTAC
>JAQVIB010000224.1 GCA_028695945.1 Lachnospiraceae bacterium | reverse complement strand
ATATAAGCATACACCAATTATTATAGGCGGTGTGGAGGCAAGTTTACGGAGACTTTCCCACTACGATTACTGGGATAATAAAATACGCCGTTCTGTTTTGTTGGACAGTAGTGCAGATTTACTGCTTTATGGCATGGGCGAGCATCAAATATTAGAGCTTGCCGAAGCTATGGACAGTGGATTGCCAATAAGTGAAATTACCTTTATTAAAGGTTCGGTTTATAAAACAAAAGACGAAACAAGGGCATATGATTTTATTAGACTGCCTAAATACAAAGATATTTTAACCAATAAAAAGCTGTTTGCAAAAAGCTTTATGCTTCAATATGAAAACACTGACGCAGTAACGGCAAAACCTTTGTTAGAGGAATACGACGAATGGTTGGTGGTACAAAATCCGCCATCTGCACCTCTTAAAACGCCAGAACTTGATAAGGTGTATGCACTGGAGTACATGCGTGCCTATCACCCTATGTATGAAGAAGCAGGCGGTATTCCTGCCATAGAAGAGGTTAAATTCAGCTTGATAAGCAACAGAGGTTGTTTTGGTAACTGCAATTTTTGTGCCTTGGCATTTCATCAAGGGCGTGTTGTTTCGGCACGAAGCCATAATTCAATTATTGCAGAGGCTGAAAAAATCACATGGGACCCAGATTTTAAAGGCTATATTCACGATGTTGGTGGCCCTACAGCAAATTTCCGTGGTCCGGCTTGTAAAAAGCAAGAGGAGCAAGGTGCATGCAAAGACAAGCAGTGTCTGTTCCCTAAGCCGTGTGCAAACATGAATGTAAGCCATGCTGATTATATTAAGCTTTTAAGGAAATTAAGGGAAATACCAAGAGTTAAAAAGGTGTTTATCCGTTCGGGCATACGTTTTGATTACCTTATGAGTGATAAGGACGATACCTTTTTCAAGGAACTTTGCAAATATCACGTAAGCGGTCAGCTAAAGGTTGCACCAGAGCATGTTTCACCTAAGGTATTGGCAAAAATGGGCAAGCCTACCCGTGAGATTTACGATAAGTTTGTAAAAAAATATTACGACATCAACCGTAAATTGGGCATGGAGCAGTATTTAGTGCCTTACCTTATGAGCAGTCATCCTGGAAGCGATTTAGATGCGGCAATTGAGCTTGCAGAGTATTTAAGAGATATTGGACATATGCCAGAACAGGTACAGGATTTTTACCCAACACCAGGCACACTTTCTACCGCCATGTATTATACAGAAATTGACCCAAGAACTGGCGAAAAGGTGTATGTTCCTAAAACACCACACGAAAAAGCTATGCAAAGGGCATTAATGCAATACCGTATGCCTCAAAACTATTTGCTTGTGCAAGAGGCTTTGAAAAAAGCACATCGTGAGGATTTAATTGGTTTTGACAAGCACTGTCTTATAAAACCAAGACAAATGGGTGCAGAAAGATATTATGCAAAGCCAACAGGCGGAAAACCTAACCAAGTAAATTCAAAAGGTGGAAAGTCAGCACAAGGTAAGCAAACAGGAGGGAAAGCGGTGGCGTCAAAGCCAAAGGTAAACAAAGCTGCAAACACTGCACCGCCAAAAAAGAAAACCATACGAAATGTTCATAAAAAGAAATAGGATTTTATGCAGTAGGGTATCAGCACTTTAATTAGCTAAAATGCACATATATACACCGTGGACGTACATTTTATTATGCGGGTGTAACATTGACAAATTTCCCTATAAATGTAACAATAATATCAGCATGAAAAAATCTATTATTTCAGGAAAAGGATTGGTTTAAAGTGAAAAAAATTAACTATATCGGCACAAGAGATAAAAGTATTAAAGCAACTGCAAGCGAGGCTATTTTAAAGGGAATTTGTGAAGATGGCGGTCTTTTTATTCCAGAGGAATTTCCTGTTTTAGACAAGAGCCTTGAAGAACTTTCAAAATTAAACTATCAGGATTTAGCTTATGAAATTTTAAAGCTTTACCTTACAGATTTTACAGAAGAAGAGCTTAAATATTGTATTAACGGTGCATACGATGAAAAATTTGATACGCCAGTAATTGCTCCTGTTGTTAAAAAAGGGGATGTTTCAATTTTAGAACTTTTCCACGGCAGAACAATTGCTTTTAAAGATATGGCACTTTCAATTTTGCCTTACCTTATGAAAACATCAGCAAAAAAGAACGGCATGGAAAAGGAAATTGTTATTCTTACTGCTACTTCTGGAGATACTGGCAAGGCGGCATTGGAAGGCTTTGCAGGGGTTGACGGGATACAAATTATTGTTTTCTTCCCAGAGGACGGCGTTAGCCCTGTTCAAAAATTGCAGATGACAACCCAAGAGGGTGCAAACACCTGTGTTGTGGGTATTAAAGGCAATTTTGATGATGCACAAACTGCTGTTAAATCTATATTTACAGATGCCGCATTGGGAAAAGAATTAGACGAAAAGGGATTTGTTTTCTCATCAGCAAACTCCATTAACATTGGTCGCCTTGTTCCACAGGTGGTTTACTATTTCCAAGCTTATTTACAGATGGTGAAAATGGGCGAAATTACATTAGGTGAGGAGATTAATGTAACAGTGCCTACAGGTAATTTTGGAAACATTCTTGCTGGCTATTTTGCAAAACAGATGGGTCTTCCTGTTAAAACTTTT
>JAQVIB010000223.1 GCA_028695945.1 Lachnospiraceae bacterium | reverse complement strand
AACATCAAATTCTTCTGCTGGGGCACTTTTTTTATCAAGTTCTTCAAGCTGTCTTGCAAGGTGATTTCTTATAACACGCACAGGGTGACCTGTAGACTGCCCTGTTGTTGTTGTGTCAATATCTTTCGCCTTAATAATTCTGTCTTTGTAGTTTTGATGTACAGTGCATTCTTTAGCAACAAGGAACCTTGTGCCAATCTGAAAGCCCGATGCACCAAGCATAGTTACTGCCGCCATACCTCTGCCGTCTGCAATACCGCCTGCGGCAATAACTGGTATGTTAAGTGCATCCACCACCTGTGGCACAAGTGCCATGGTTGTAATTTTACCAACGTGTCCGCCAGATTCACAACCCTCAGCAATAACAGCGTCTGCACCATCTTTTTGCATACGCTTTGCAATAGCAACAGAAGGTGCTACTGGCAAAACAATAGTGCCTACTTCTTTAAATGCCTTTATATACTTGCCCGGACTTCCTGCACCTGTTGTAACAACTGGCACTTTTTCCTCGCAAACCACCTGTGCAATTTCGTCTGCAAACTGACTTAAAAGCATAATGTTTACCGCAAAAGGCTTGTCTGTTATTTCTCGTATTCTTCTAATTTCTTTACGACAGCCTTCCCCGTCCAAATGCCCTGTTGCCAAAACACCAAGTCCGCCTGCGTTAGAAACCGCCGCCACAAGACTGGAATCGGAAATCCACGCCATAGCACCCTGTATAATGGGGTATTTTATGTTCAGTAATTTACATATGTCCGCATACATTTAATTTCCACCTAACTAATATTATTTGCTTGCTTCTACAATCTTAACAACATCTCCAACTGTTTTAATTTCCTCAACATTTTCAATTTTAACATCAAATTCATCTTCAATGTCGTTAATAATCTGGAAAAGGTCAAGTGAATCTGCTTCTAAATCTTCCTTAACACTTGTTTCCATTGTAATTGAATCTGCATCCTTACCTGTCTGTTCTGCAATTATTTCCTTAATTTTTTCAAAATCCATTTTAAATTCCTCCTAGTTTTAAGTTTTAGTTTTTTGATTTTATATTAAATTTAGTAATACCTAGAATTCAACTAGCATTGAGCCCCATGTTAACCCAGCACCAAAGCCACACATAACCATTTTATTTCCTTCTTTTATAAGTCCTTTTTCCATCATTTCATTTAACGCAATTGGAATACTTGCTGAAGAAGTATTTCCATACTCATGCATATTCATATAGAACTTATCCATAGGTATTTTAAGCTTTCGGCTAACCACTTCAACAATACGGCTGTTTGCTTGGTGTGGAAGAACGAAGTCAATTTCATCCTTTGTTATCCCTGCATTTTCCAACAAGGCGGTAATGGATTTTGGTGCTTTTCTTGTTGCAAAGTCGAAAATAACTCTGCCGTCCATCTTCAAAAAGAAGTCCTTACCCTCTTTTTTCTGACCATTAAAAGCATTTACAACCTGTGAATGTCCGCCAGTAAGTGACATTCCCTTGCCGCCATCACTGCCAAGCTCTTCTCCAAGTATTCCACCTTTTTCACTTCTTTCAATGTAAACTCCAGCCGCACCGTCGGCAAAAAGCACGCAGGTTCCTCTGTCCTCAAAATCCAAATACTTGCTTAAAACTTCTGCTCCAATAACAATTGCATTACTATATACACCAGTTTTAATAAATTTGTCTGCAACGGAAAGTCCAAAGATGAAGCCACTGCACGCCGCACCAACATCAAACGCAAGTGCATTTTCAGCACCAATTTCTGCCTGTACAAGGCAAGCAACAGATGGCGTTGTATAGTCGCCTGAAACCGTTGCCACAACAATCAATTCAATTTCCTTAGGGTCTTTATTAATTTTTTTAAGTATTTCTTTAGCTGCCTTTGAAGCTAAAACGGAGGTGTTTTCATCTTCTGAAAAATGCCTGTTCTTTATTCCGCTTCTGGAAACTATCCATTCATCATTTGTATCCACTATTTTAGATAAATCATCGTTTGTTACAATCTTTTCCGGCACATATGCACCGGTAGATACTATTTTTGAGAAGTACATTGGCTATTCTCCTATTTTTCTTAGATTTTAACACAAAACGCACCAAGCAACTAATATTTATCTTGTTAAACTAAAAGATTATATTTTTCCTTTAAGAAAATACTAAGCTTGCCAAGGGCCTTTGCAAGTACTTTGTGTTCTTCTTCGTTAAGGTCTTCCACGCAATTGTTAACCATTGTTCTGTGAAACTGGGCATGAACCCTATACAACAGCCTTCCCTTTTTTGTAAGACCAATTTTCACTACACGCCTGTCATTTTCGCTTCTGTAACGCTCCACATATTCCTTTTTTACAAGATTGTTTACGGCTACCGTAAGTGTTCCAACAGTTATTTTAAGTTCCTTTGCAACCTCACTCATGCTTTTAGGCTCGTACATGCCAATAGCTTCTACGGTATGCACTTCTGTAATGGAAACATTATTAAACTGCCCTTCTTTAAAGGCATTTTCTTCAATTGTTAATATGTTGTTGTATATTTCAACCAACAACTCATTAATAATATTTATTGTTTCCGTCATGGCTTACCCTCCGCATAGTTTGGTGTATCAAATATTTTGATATTCAAAGTATAATTTATTTAATATCCTTAGTCAATCGTTATTT
>JAQVIB010000041.1 GCA_028695945.1 Lachnospiraceae bacterium | reverse complement strand
CATTGCTCCAAAAAGTGTACGGCCTGTAAAAATAAGGTCTTTCCTTTGGTCATAAAGCTTTTTGTCGATAAGAAAATATTCCTGCTCAGGTCCTACAGAAGTTGTTACTTTTGTTGTTTCTGTATCACCAAAAAGTCTTAAAATTCTTAATGCCTGTACGTTTATAGCCTCCATAGAACGAAGTAAAGGTGTCTTTTTGTCTAACGCCTCTCCTGTGTATGAACAAAATGCTGTAGGAATACAAAGTGTTACGCCAGCAGCGTCCTCTTTAAGAAATGCTGGTGAAGTACAATCCCATACAGTATATCCTCTTGCCTCAAATGTAGCACGAATACCACCTGAAGGGAATGATGACGCATCTGGTTCACCTTTGATAAGCTCTTTGCCTGAAAATTCCATAATTGCTTTTCCGTCATCTGTAGGTGAAATAAACGCATCATGTTTTTCAGCTGTAATACCAGTCATTGGTTGGAACCAATGTGTATAATGTGTTGCACCACGTTCAATTGCCCAATCCTTCATTGCGTTAGCTACAACCTCTGCAATCTCAGGTGTTAATGACTCTCCATTTACAATAATTTTTTTAAGTTCCTTATAAATCTTTTTAGGTAAACGCTCGCACATTACCGCATCGTTAAATACATTACTGCCATAAATCTCTGTTACTAATTTTTTCTCACTCATAATTAGCATTCCTTTCATATTTAAAATTTAATTTAACATAATTATTTAGTTTACCTAGAATAAATAAAAAAATGGCGTCCTCAAAAAATGAGAACGCCATTGTTCCAAGTAGCTAATTTATTTATCTACTATTTTTTTGTACCATAGTTTCAGAAAAATTGCAATAGTTTTTTTAAAATTTCTCTGTATTTTTTAAAAACTGTAGTTTGTATTCCAATAATTTACTACTTTACAGCTTTCCTAAGCATATCAAATTTTTTAACCGCTTTAGGAAATTTAACTTTAAGTATCTGTTGTGGATGTGGTGCACTTTCAATTGGTGCCCCATCTTCGTTCCACATTTTTTCAACAGTCATTTTCCACGCTTCACCAACTGCGGGCATAACCTCAATTTCTTCACCTACAACAAATTTATTTCTTTGCATAACAACAGCACAGCCAGTTTCAGTATTATAATCCTCTTCCACCATGCCAATAAAATCATAATCCCTTATATAAGTATTATTTGTATATACTTGCTGTTCTCCATCTGGTTTACCAAAATAAAATGCAGTTGTAAAAGCTCTGTGGCTAGCTTTTGAAACTTCCTCAATGTAGTAATTAAGCTTGCTTTCATAAAGTTTCGGGTCTTTCAAATAATCATCAATTGCCTCTCTGTAGCACTTAACCACCGTACCAACATAGAAAGGTGTTTTCATTCTTCCCTCAATTTTAAAACTCATTACCCCTGCCTTAACAAGCTCTGTAATATGTGTAATCATGCACAAATCTTTAGAGTTATATATATATGTTCCTCTTTCGTTTTCAACTACTGGCATATACTCATCAGGTCTGGTTTCCTCTACAAGATGATACTTCCAACGGCAAGGATGAGCACATTCACCCTTGTTTGCATCACGTCCACTTAAATAGTTACTAAGCAAACATCTGCCAGAGTAAGAAATGCACATTGCACCATGAACAAAAGCCTCTATGTCCATATCGTCTGGAATATTTTTTCTTACATCAGAAATTTCTTCAATGGAAAGTTCACGTGCAACTACAACACGTTTTGCACCAATCTTGTACCACATGGATGCACTTTTGTAATTCGTATTGTTTGCCTGTGTAGAAACATGAATTTCCATATTCGGTACAGCTTCTTTTGCCACAGAAAACACACCGAGGTCTGAAATAATAAGAGCATCTGCACCGATTTTTTCAATTTCCTTAAAATACTCTGCCATGCCTTCAAAATCATCGTTGTGGGCAAAAATATTTGCTGTAACATATACCTTTGCACCTTTTGCATGGGCAAACTCAATGCCCTCTTTCATTTTTGAAACGTCAAAATTCTTTGCTTTTGCTCGTAAACCATATGCCTCGCCACCAATATATACCGCATCTGCACCATAAAGCAAAGCTATTTTAAGCTTTTCCAAATCTCCTGCAGGTGCAAGCAATTCTATTTTATTTTTATCAGTCATCACTAAATTCTCCTTCTGTTGGTACATATTCTTTTATTTTGTGGCACAAAACAACACCATCACCAATTGGTATAATACTGCTTTCAAGGCAATCTAAATGGGAAATGTCCCAAAGAAAATTTCTCATACGTTTGTGTATTGTACGCTGACGGCGTGGCACCGAGTAGCGAGATTTCGCAATATCACCATTTTGAAGAACATCATCAGCAATAAGTATTCCACCTATTGGCATAAGCCTTAAAATGTGTGGCAAGAACTGAGCATACTGCCCCTTTGCCGCGTCTAAAAACACCACATCGTATGGACCTGTAAGTGTAGGCAAAACGTTTGCCGCATCATCTTCAATCAGATTTATAGTTTCTTCCAGATTCATGCGTTTTATGTTTTCTCTTGCATCCTTTAGCATAACCTCATATCTGTCTATGGTGGTTACGTGTCCGCCAGGTTGCAAGTATTTTGAAATCAGTCCTGCGGAAAAAGCCACAGCCGTACCTATTTCCAGTACTTCTTTAGGTCTTTTTATGGAAAGAATGGTACTTAAAAAGCGTGCAACCTCGTGTGGTACAATTGGTACCTGTTTTTCCTGTGCCTCTTCTTGTATTTCACCTAAAACGCCTTCATATTTAGGCTGAATTAGCCTAAGATAGCCGTGCAAATAATCCTCTGTTACATAGTTCATATATATTCTCCTAATTAAAACTATTCTTGTATGCTTGCTTTGCATTTAAAAATTCATCGTAGGTTTCGGCAAAAACATGTTCACCACTGCCACGCTCTTTTACAACATAGTAAATATAATTATTTTCGTCGGGATTTGCCGCGGCTTCAAGGGCTGCTTCACCTGGATTAGCAATTGGTCCTAAAGGAAGCCCTTTGTATTTATAGGTATTATATGGCGACTCCACTTCAAGGTCCGTAGTGGTTACAACCTCATTTCTTGTAGAAAGTGCATACTGAACGGTTGAATCAATCTGCAAAGGCATGTCAGACTTAAGACGGTTGTAAATAACACCTGCGGCCACTGCACGCTCATTGTCAAGCTGAATCTCACTTTCTATCATTGAAGCTACAGTAACAATTTCATCAATTGTATAATCTGTATCCTTTCCTTTAAGTATATTGTTATACGTAATTTCAAACCTATCTAAAAACTGAACAATAATATCGTGAGCCGTGGCCCCTGCCTTAATTTCGTATGTAGCTGGGAAAAGATAGCCCTCTAAATAATTGTCCCTAGCAGGTACATCTTTCAAAAAGTCATAATCAAAAGTTCCATTATTCATTTCATTCAAAAAATCTGTTGCTGTAACAACTCCAACATCTTCAAGTTTTTCTGCAATTTGCTTTGCAGTGTAGCCCTCAGGCACAGTAACCCTTACTGCATCTGAATAAACAACACCGCTTTGCAGAATTTTCATAATTTCCTCATCTTCTGTTCCCTTAGCAATTAGATAGTCTCCTTGCCTGTATTTCCCGTCATACTCTCCCATTCTACTTGTTAGCCTAAACATAACAACACTGTCAATCAAGCCATTTTTGTACAAAATTTCTGCTATTTCTTTCGTTGATGCACCTTCAGGAATAGAGACCTCTACATCTTCTCCAATCTCCTCCTGCTGTGATTTATCTGACGAATTGCTAGTAATATTTTTGCCAGCAGAAAATGCAAAATTAATTGCCTTAAAAATAATGAAAAAGGCAACTATTGCAAATATTAAATACACAAAATAAACCAATTTCCCTTTGGATTTTTTCTTCTTTCGTTTTGCCAAAAAAACCAACTCATTTCTATTTTTAGTTATATACTTATCATAAGCTATATAATTATACAATCTAATCCTAATTTTAACAACAAAATTTATAATAAATTAAGAACTGTCGTAAACTTTTAATATATAGCAAAAAAGACGATGCATTAAGCCATCGTCTTTTTTATATAACAAATTATGAAAAAGAAAGTTTTAATATTAAATAAAGTAGCATTTTACTGAATATTATTTGAATCAAGTATTTTTACTTTAAGCGTCATGCTTGTTTTTGCATCCCTAATTATTCCCATTTCTACAGTAGTTCCAACCTTTTGCTCTTTAAGTGTTGAGATAAGAGATTCCATATTCATTACAGATTTTCCAGCAAAAGAAATAATTACATCTCCTTCTTTAACACCAGCCATATCAGCTCCTCCGCCAGCAAGAACCTGCCTTACCAAAACGCCTACAGGCAGTTTATACATATCTGCAATATCGTCTGTTATATCCGAACCCATAATGCCCAAATATGGCTGTGGAGTTGTACCATTCACAAGCAGGCTCTCCATAATTTCCTTAACTTTATTGCTTGGTATTGCATATCCCATTGCCTCTGCAACAGACGTGCTTGTTTTTGCTGTGTTGATACCTATAATCTCGCCCTCATAGTTTACAAGTGCACCTCCGCTGTTACCAGGGTTAATTGCGGCACTTGTTTGCAAAACTTGAAGGTTAATTCCGCCAATATCTATATTTTTGTTAAGCATGCTTATCATACCACCTGTTGCACTTTTACCTTCACCAAGGGCATTTCCAATGGCAAGTACGCTTTGCCCAACCTTAACGCCATCGCTGTCACCAAACTTTGCGGCAACAATGTTATCTATACCTGCAGCTTTAAAATCTGACTTAAGGGCTTTAATTACTGCTAAAGCGCTTGAAGCATCTGTTCCAACTACAGTTGCCGAAATACTTTCAGCACCCGTTACTGATATACTTATTCCTGTTGCACTTTCAACTACATGGTTGTTTGTAACAATATAAACATTTTCCTCATCCATATCAAATATTACACCTGAGCCTGAACCTGAACCTTCATATGGAACTGAAAATCCATAATAGTTTGTTGTTCCAGATACTTGCATATTTATGTTTACTACGGACGGATAAACTGCATCTATAACATCTACGGCTGTCATTGTGCCACTGCTACTACTAACAGGCTGGGCACTGGCTGTTTCTTTTGTTTCGAGCTTTGCTCCGTTAAAACCTGCAACAGTTCCATCTGGTAGTTTGCTTTTGTTAAACACCATATTTTGCATTATTGCATAAGATACACCAACACCTGTTCCTCCAAAGAGACTTATTACAAGACATGCAGCAATAAATTTTTTAAATGAACTTCCTTTTTTTCCAGCTTTCTTTTTAACAGTTTCTGTAAAATAAGTATCCCTTACTGGCTCACTTGGCTTTTCTTGGCTCTTTGAATTTTCGGAAGCTTTAATTACTTCCCCAGCCACCTGTTTCTCAATTTGTGTTGAATCTTCACTGGCAAAAACTGTTGTTACTGGAGTACATATTGGCGTAGCACAGCCATCATTAACCGTCATTTTTATTGCATTTGCTTCCCCATCCTGCACTTCATTATTTTCAGATAACTGTGGTTGAGATATACTAACTTCTTCATTTACTTTATTATCAGCCTCAACTTTTAGAAATTCATCTTTGTTTTCTTGCTCACTTGTACTTTTGAATTTCTCATTCTCATCATCATACATAATCATTACCTCCTGTATAAATTCTTAATTATTTCTTTTATGAAATGAATTATAGTATGTATTTTTGAACTTAATATGAACAAGATGTAAAAAAATATGAAAACATTTGTACTTTATGTTAATATCTTTGTAATTTAGTTATAAATAATAAAAAAGTCAGTATTTTCAAGGCTTTAAACCTTATTGCAAAAATACTGACTTTCTCTTTTATTGTGCATCTGAAAACTTTATCTCGTAGCAATATTTTAATTCTCTGTAATAATCCTTCTCCACCAAATCTGTTGGTTTAACTTCCGTTGCATTGCATTTAAAATAGTCTAATCCAACCTCAGTTAAAAGATTATACACGAACTGGGAGCAAAACATAATATTGGGTTTAAATGTAACCTTGGTTATCAATCCTAAAAGGTTATACGCACTGCCAGTTTCATTTATTTCTCGTATTTTTTCAATCATAGCTTGTTTCTGTGTTATAGTTGTTGCAAGCTTATATACAATAATAGATGCATCTGCCTTTTTATTAAAATACTCAATCTGTTCTCTATTAAGTCCTGGCGGATAAACGTTTTCTCCTCCATTATAACTTAAAATAGTTTTAAGTTCCTTATCAAAGCTTAAAGATACGTGGTTATAATTTTTCTTTGTAAAAACCGAAATTATTTCACTTGCTGGGCTTCCTGTATTAGATATTGCAATATATATATTTTCATCAGCTAAACTTGCATTGCATTCTTCAAAGAATTCCTCTGTAAGTGTATTTTGGTTAATGTACTTAGTAGAACTATGTCTTGGAATATCCTTTATAATTTCTGTTATGTTATTAATTCTAAGTGAATCCTTTGTTTTGCCCAAATCACTTTTAAGACGTCCAGCATAAGCACGCCCAATTAAAATACTTTCGAAACTAACAGATGTTATGTCCTCCACCGATGGAAAATATGAACGCTGAAAATAAAAGAATGAGTTTGCGGCAAAAGGAAGATACATAAATACCACGCCAATAAATTTTTCTATAAAAAATATAATTCCAGTTTTGCTTCCATAAAATATAACATTGTAACTAAATGTAAGCTGAAACCCCAAAATCGCCAAATATATTGCACTGCAAACAAGTTTTCTTCTCTTTTCTTGCTTTTTAAATAAAGTTTTCCATACAAACACCATCACAACTAAAACGTAGGAAATGCCAAAAGTATTAGAATTTCCTACACATGTAAGTGAAACCACTATTAAAATTATAATTAAATCCAGTATTTTATTATCCATTATTTCCCCTCTAAACGTACATACCACTTTATAGCATACTTCGACAAACTCTTTTTTAATATAATAGCACATTTTTTGCATTAGGCAACTAAAACATTTAAAAAAATATGGCACATTTTGGAACCTTTAAAAAGGCTACAAATTGTACCATTTTTTCTTAATTTTGAACTTTTTATAATTCTCTTAAACGATTAATTTTAGATGTCTTTCAGAATCCTGTATATGCTTTTGAATCCTCATCACCATTTACTTCTGACACTTTCCAGAAATCGCCTTCTTTTGTTAATTTAAGGGTTACTAGAAAGTTGTAGTTTCCTTCGGAAGTTTTTGTATTATATTTAATATCGTACTCATAAGAATCATCGCTTAACTTATTTGTCTTTAATACTTCATAATCTTCTACCCATGGGCTTGAAACCCCAGTAATCCAATTATCATAGCCATTTTCCTCTAAACTTTTTACATAGTTTTCTTTTAGCGACTCCGTCATTACAACATATTGTAACGCAGCACTGCGTTTCTTTAATCCATCTGACCAAATATCAATGGTTTTTTCTGGAGAAACTGACCCTACGTAATCTGTAGCTTCTTCCAATAATCTTATTTTAGATTTATCAGAAGGATTAATAGAAATGGAGTTATCTTTCTTGTCAAAATAAACTTGCCATCCTGCATTTTCGGCAATAACCCTTATTGGGGCATACGCTTCCCCATTATAAATAAATGGCTCACTGTTTTTTGAGAATATAATATTCTTATCTTGTATAGATATATTCGCTACATTATAGCTAACATCAATAGTCTTATTTTTTGTTACACCATATGCTGTTGTTAAACCTATACTTCCAATAACAATTCCAAAAACAATACTTTTTAAATCAAATTTCATAATTAAACGCACTCCTTCACATTATAAAAATGCATAAAAATAGTATAAAATTTAAACTTTTTAAGTGTTTTTTATTCTTGATATTTGTACCTTAAAATGACTATTTTTCTATCATAGTAATTTTCCCATCATCAGTTTTTTTCATATTATAGGTTTTAACCCTGATGTATCCGTTTCCACTTTTCACTGTTACTTTCAGTTCGTGTAATCCTAATGAAATGGATTTAGCACTAATATTACATTTATAAGGTATTTGCGTTTGCGTTGCACAAACAACTTTGCCATCCACATAATAATCTACTGCCATACTTGTTTGTACTGGCAAAATAGAATATGTATACAACTCAATTGTTTCTCTACTGTCGTTATACTTTCCAGCTTTAACATAAGCCAAAGGCTTTAGACCCATTTTTTTAATAAATGAGTGGTTATTATTTACTGTGGCTTGGTACTTCTGCATTAATGCAGAATTGTTGCTAATTGAGTATACATAGGCATCAGGTTTGTAGTCAAAATACACATCAAAATAAATTACTGCTTTCACCTGTGGATACACCATATTTACATATGTATATAAAACATTTAATTTTTCCTTGGCAAATGCGGTTAAATCCGAACCATTATTATATACAGAGTTACCTATACCACCCTCGCTTATAAGAATAGGTCTTCTATTTCCATATCTATCTACAATGTCTCTGAGCTTTGTAATTGGATTTGCATATAACCCGTTGCCGTAATACATTTCTTCAAAATCACTACCTGGTGTCATCGTTTGCAAATTTCTGTACTTATTGGTATATAAAGAAACTCCTACCCAATCAACATAACTATCTCCAGGATAATAATCATCAGTATTGGCACTCCAGTTTGAAATATCATTTTGAGAAAATACTAATGCTACATTTTGTGCCTTACTCCTTGCAATGTTTCCAATCTTTACATAAGCTTGCTTGTATAATGAAGGTTCTGCCGCATTCTGCCAAACATTCATTTCTCCACCAATACGAAGAAGAACAGGACAGTTTAAACTATTTAAATACTCCATAGTCTGCTGTAAGTAATTGTTAGAGTAGTCCTGTAAAACTTCCTTTAATGAATCGTTTTCATTTGGCATATTTAGGCATATCTGAACAATCTTTTCACCATCTGCATAAGGATCTATTAGATGGGCATATTCTCGAATATCCTGTTGAAAGCACTCAATGTAAAATGAAACCGCAGTTTCTGTCTCCATAGGTAGTTGTCCGCTTTGAGAATACGCCCTGCCATAGTATGTGCCATTTTTCGGCTCATTTTTCATGCCATAGTAAGGAATGGACTGTGTATTGGCTGTAACAGCATAAACTTCAGTCATTGGGTCAATATTCTTAATTCTAGCTTTTGCAATTTTAACGCCATCCGTATATCCAAGGTATTCACCATATGGAATTTGAGCTTTTAATACGGCAATTGCCATATCATAATTACCCTGTCTTTCATAGGCAGGAAACATAGCCTCATAAGTGCTGTAAAGAATTCCAGCCTTATCCTTATCCATAGGCTTATCCTTAAAAACAGTCATAATCTCTTTACCCAAGTTGATTATTTGATTATCATTTTTAGCACTAACTGCACTTAAAAACGATTCTTGATATTTCCAATATCCTTTTGGAATATCTGCCTTTGCAATGCACGTACTAGAAAATGAGACTGCCATAAACATAGAACAAATTGCTATTCCCTTAATAATTTTTTTCATGGTAATCCCTCCTTAATCCTCTTAATCATTGTCGATTTGCTGGTATTTCAAAAAGATTCATCTAATTTAAGTAAAATATTGTAACCCGACTTATTTTATAATTCCACTTTCTTTAATAACCTGTACCAGTTCCTTCATTTCTTCAACAGTTTTAACCATGGCAAAACGCACATAACCCTCACCAAGTGAACCAAAAACACTTCCTGGCACACAAAATACACCTGTTTTTTCAATAAGTTCTAGAACAAATTTTTCAGAATTTGTGTAGCCATTTGGTAACGGTGCCCATGCAAACATAGTTCCCTGTGAAACAGCACCTTTCCAGCCAATACTGTCTAATCCACCACAAAGTGCGTTTCGTCTGTCCTCATATTCCTGTCTATTTCTCTCTACACTTGTTTGAGGTCCTGTTAATGCTGCAATAGCTGCTTTCTGTACTGGAATAAAAATACCGTAATCAATCTGGCTTCTAAGCTTTTTAAACTGATTTATAATTTTTTCATTACCTAACGCAAAAGAAATACGACAACCTGTAAGGTTGTAGGCTTTTGAAAGTGAATTAAACTCTATTCCAACTTCTTTTGCACCATCTATACTGAGAAAAGATATACCCTCTTCACCATCATACACTAATTCAGAATATGCATTATCATGAAGTATAACAATATTATATTTATTGTCAAATTCAATAAGCTTGGTATAAAACTCTTTTGGTGCAATACGACAAATTGGGTTAGCAGGGTATGAAACCACCATTGCCTTAGCCTTTTTTGCAATTCCCTCATCAATTGAGTCAAAATCTATTAAATAATTATTTTCTTCTCTAAGTTCATAATACTCAATCTTTGCTTCGTTAATCATTGGACCAAATTCAAAAATTGGGTAGCCTGGATTTGGTACAAGCACAACATCTCCAGGATTGCAAAGGGTAAGACAAACACGGCTTAACCCTTCTTGTGAACCATAAAGCGACATTATCTCGTCTTTTTCAAGGTCAACCCTATAACGTCTTTTATACCAACCCTGCACAGCTTCCAACAACTCTTCGCTGTCTGTAATGGCATATTTATAGCTTTCTGTATGTCTAGATGCTTCTGTTAACGCATCCATAACATGTTTATCTGGCACAAAGTCTGGTGTTCCAACAGATAAATCATAACATTTTCTGCCTTCGCTTATCATTTGTTTTTTAATAGCCGCAAGAGTTGTAAATATTCCCTCTTTAAAATTACCCATTCTGTCTGCAAATTTTATTTCCATTTTTAAATACCTCCTAAATATTCCAACAAACTTTTATGAAATTTGTTGTCAAATTCGTTTGTTTATTTGAACTTTTTGTATAAAAACACCCTTTACATCTCTATTGAGTATAAAGGGTAAAATAATTTTTATCAACCGTTATTTGCAAAATTTGGTGAATATTTTGCTGCCAGTATAATTGCTTCTATCATACTTATTTCACTAGCAAGATTTTTACCTGCTATGTCCATTGCCGTTCCGTGGTCTACTGATGTACGCAAAATAGGCATTCCACCTGTAATAGCGATTGTTCTATCAAAATCCAATGTTTTAGTGGCAATATGCCCTTGGTCGTGATATAACGAAAGAACACTGTTATATCTTCCCTTTAGTGCAAGATGAAAAACCGAATCCGCACCTATTGGCCCTTCTACATTGTATCCCATTCCT